>NZ_JBHVKW010000064.1:0-51048 GCF_042797905.1 Amycolatopsis sp. NPDC057786 | reverse complement strand
GCGAAAGCCACTTTCGCAACCTTCAACGTTGCGAAAGTGGCTTTCGCAACGTGCCGAACCGCGGCTCAGGCGTCCTGCGCGGCCAACGCCGGCCCGAGCACGAACTCCGGATCCACCTGCGCGGTGAGGTCTTCCCCGGTCCGCCCGCTGCCCCACGCCCGCGCGTTGCGGAGGTGGAACTCGACGCCCTGCCGCTGGTAGCGCGCCCAGTCCCGCTGCTCGCCGTCGACGGTCGCGAGCATCGAGCCCAGCGTCGCGAGGTTGTGCGCCTCGAGTTCGCCGATCGGGCGCGCGCGGCCGCGTTCGGCGGCGCGCACGTGCCGCGAGTTCTCCATCCAGCCCAGCAGGGCGTCGCCGACCTCTTCGCGCAGGAACTCGATGTCCTCGTCTTCGGTGACCTTGTTGCCCACGACGACCAGCCGCACGCCGAAGTCCCGCGCGTAGTCGGCGTACTGCCGGTACACGCCGACACTGCGTACGGTCGGCTCGCACACCAGGAACGTCACGTCGAACCGCGTGAACAGCCCGGACGCGAACGCGTCGGCGCCGGCGGTCATGTCCATGACCACGTATTCGCCCGCGTCGTCGATCATGTGGTTCAGCAGCAGCTCCGCCGCGCCGACCTTCGAGTGGTAGCAGGCGACCCCGAGGTCGTCCTCGTCGAACTGCCCGGTGACGCCGAGCCGCACACCGCCGAACTCGCGGAAGCAGGCCTCGAAGATCGGGTTGTCCTCGAACGGCCGGACCAGCCGCGACCCGCGCCCCGGCGGGGTCGTCTTGATCATCGAGGCCGGGTCGGCGATCCGCGGGTTGTCGCCGCGCAGGTACTCCTTGATCAGGCCCATGTTGTCGCCCAGCGTCGGCCACGCGATGGCCTCTTCCTCGCTCGCGCCGAGCGCGACGGCGAGGTGCTGGTTGATGTCCGCGTCGATCGCCAGAACCGGTTTCCCGCCGCCGGCCAGGTACGCGGTGAACAGCGACGCCAGCGTGGTCTTCCCGCTGCCGCCCTTCCCGACGAACGCGATCTTCACGCCACGGCCCTTCCTGTCGTTTTGAAAAGGGTATCGGTTTTCATTTCGGTCCGTAACGTACACCCGACCGGCCCGCACCCGAACGGGCGATCAACGGCGCCGGATCGGGATAGGGTTGGGTGGTGCCTCCACTCGTGATCAGGACACACGCGGCAGGAGGGGACTTCGGTCACCTCCGGGCCGAGTTCTCGCTGCCGGAGTCGTTCGGGCCCGACGTGCTCGCCGAGGCGGAGGCGGCGGTCGTCGACCCGCTCGATTCGGCGGGGGAACGCGAGGACGCCACCGGCCTGCCCTTCGTCACCATCGACCCGCCCGGCGCCAAGGACCTCGACCAGGCGGTACTGGTCGAACGCGTCGACGGCGGCGGGTTCCGGGTCCACTACGCGATCGCCGACCTGGCCGCGTTCATCCCGCCGGGTGGCGCGCTCGACAAGGAGGCGCGCCGCCGCGGGCAGACGCTCTACCTGCCCGACGGGAACGTCCCGCTTCATCCGCCGGTGTTGTCCGAGGGCGCGGCGAGCCTGCTGCCGGGGGAGACCCGGCCCGCCGTGCTGTGGACCATCGACGTCGACGCGAGCGGCGAGCCGACGGCGACCAACGTCCGCCGGGCGCTCGTCCGGTCCACCGAACAGTTCGACTACGAGACCGTCCAGGCGGCGATCGACGCGGGCGACCCGCATCCTTCGGTCGCCGCCCTGCCGGAACTGGGCCGTCTGCGCCGCGAACTCGCGATCCGGCGCGGCGCGGTCGAACTGCAGTTGCCGGAGCAGGAGATCAGCGGCGATCCCGACGGCGGCTGGGCGCTGATCCAGCGGCCGCGCAACGACGTCGACGCGTGGAACGCCGAGATCTCGCTGCTCACCGGCATGGCCGCGGCGAAGATCATGATCGGCGCCGGGATCGGGGTCCTGCGCACGCTGCCCCAGCCCGACGCCGAAGCGATCGAATGGCTGCGCCGGTCCGCGCAGGCGCTGAACATCGACTGGCCCGAGGGCAAGAGCGTGTCGGAGTTCCTGGCCGCGCTCGATCCCGGTCAGCCCGCGTCCATGGCGCTTTTCGCCGACACCACCAGGCTTCTGCGCGGCGCCGGGTACACCGCCTTCGACGGCGAACTGCCCGCCTTGACCACGCACGCCGGGATCGGCGGCGCGTACGCCCACGTCACCGCGCCGATCCGGCGGCTGGTCGACCGGTTCGCCACCGAGATCTGTCTCGCCGTGAGCGCCGGCCGCGAGGTGCCCGAGTGGGTCCGCGCGGCGCTTTCCGAGGTGCCGGAGCAGATGACCGCGTCCGACACGCTGGCGGCGAAGGTCGAGCGTGCCTGCATCGACCAGGTCGAGGCCTGGGTCATGGCCGAGCACATCGGCGAGGAGTTCGACGCGATCGTGCTGCGGGCCGACGACTCCAAGTCGGAGATCCTGATCGAGAATCCGCCGGTGATGGGCAAATGCGCGGGCGAGAAGCCGCCCGAAGGCGAGCGGATCCGGGTCCGGCTCACCGCGGTGGACGTCGACAAGCGGAAACTGTCCTTCGAGCGGGCATGATCGACGATCTCGGCGAAGTGGTCCCGCTGCGCGAACCGGCGTCGCGAGTGGTGTCGCTCGTGCCGTCGCTGACCGAGGCCGTCGAGGTGAGCGCGCCGGGAAGGCTCGCGGGCGCCACGGACTACTGCACCCATCCGGTCGATCTGGACGTCCCGAGGGTGGGCGGCTCGAAGTACCCGAACGTGGACAAGGTGCTCGAACTCGAGCCGGATCTGGTGCTGGCCAACTCCGAGGAGAACCGGCCGGAGGACGTGGAACGCTTACGTGCCAACGGGATCCCGGTCTGGGTGATGGAGGCGTCGGCGACCGTGCCCGGCGCGCTCGCCTCGATCCGGCGGATCTTGACGCAGGCCTACGACCTCACCGAGCCGGAGTGGCTGGTCGAGGCCGAAGAGATCTGGCGGGAGACGCTGCCGGAGCGGTTCCGCGCGGTCGTGCCGGTCTGGCGGAAGCCGTGGATCGTGCTCGGCAGGGACACCTTCGGCGGCGACGTCCTGCATCGCGTCGGGATCGGCAACGTCTACGCGGACCACGAAGAGCGCTACCCGCGCCCGAAGCTCGACGAGCTCCAAGCGCGCTTCGCGGCCGGAGAGGCGAACCTGCTCGTGCTGCCTGACGAGCCGTACGAGTTCACCGCGGACGACGGTCCCGAAGCGTTCCCCGGCGCGAAGCCCGTCCTGGTCTCCGGGCGCTACCTGACCTGGTACGGCCCTTCGCTCGTCGAAGCCCACTCCCACCTCACGCATTTAGTCCTCTGAATGCGGTAGAGCGCATCCAGAGGACTAAATGCGGGCAGGTCAGAGGGTGAGGCCGGTGAGGACGGTGACGCGTTCTTCGGTGAAGTCGGCCATCGCCGACGCTGGGCCCTCGCGGCCGACGCCGGAGTCCTTCACACCGCCGTAGGGCATCTGATCGGCGCGGAAGCTCGGCACGTCGCCGACGAGCACACCGCCGACACGCAGCTTCGCGGACACGTCGAACGCCGTCGGCAGGTCGCGGGTGAACACGCCCGCCTGAAGGCCGAAGCGCGAGTCGTTGATCCGGCGCATCCCGTCCTCCACCGAGTCCACACGCGTGATCGACACGACCGGCCCGAAGACCTCGTCGGCCATCACCGACGCGTCCTCCGGCACGTTCGCGAGCACGGTCGGCTCGACGGTCGCGCCGTCGCGCTTCCCGCCGGTCAGCAGTTCCCCGCCGGCGTCGACGGCCGCGGCGATCCACGACTCCACCCGGGAAGCGGCGTCGGTGTTGATCAGCGGCCCGACGTCCACGCCGTCCGTCCGCGGGTTGCCGGTCCCGAGCGCGCGCACCTGCTCCAGCACCTTCGCCTGGAGTTCGTCGTAAACGTCGGCGTGCGCGTAGACGCGCTGCACCGAGATGCACGACTGGCCCGCCTGGTACATCGCGAACGTCGCGATCCGCTGCGCCGCGAAGTCCAGGTCCGTCCAATCAGGACAGACGAGCACCGCCGCGTTGCCGCCGAGTTCGAGCGCGACGTGCTTGCGCGGCACGCTGTCCCGGATACCCCAGCCCACCGGCACGGAACCGGTGAACGACACGACCGGCAGGCGCGGATCGGTCACCAGCCGAGCCGATTCCTCGTTGCTGACCGGGAGGATCGACCAGCTTCCGGCGGGTAGATCGGTCTCGGCGAGGATCTCGCCGAGCAGCAACGCGGTCAGCGGAGTCGCGGGCGCGGGCTTGAGCACGATCGGCGCGCCGACCGCGATCGCCGGTGCCACCTTGTGCGCCACCAGGTTCAGCGGGAAGTTGAACGGCGTGATGCCCAGCACCGGGCCCTTCGGCACCCGGCGCACCAGCGCGAGCCGTCCGGTGCCGCCCGGGTCGGTGTCGAGACGCTGCAGGTCACCGGAGAACCGGCGGGCCTCCTCGGCGGCCCAGCGGAACGTCGACGCCGCGCGCCCGACCTCGCCGCGCGCCCACTTCAGCGGCTTGCCCGACTCGGCGGTGATCAGCTGTGCGAGCTCTTCGGACCGCTCACCCAAAACTCGGGACACGTGGTCCAACGCGCCCGCCCGGACATGCGCGGGCAGTGTCGCGAACTCGTCCTGGACGTCGTGCGCGGCCTGGACCGCGGTCTCGATGTCCGAAGTGGACGGAACGTGGTGCGAGCCGGCCTCGCTTCCGTCGAAGGAGTGACGGACGACGACGGTCTCGCCGCTGGTGACCGGCTTTCCGGCTACCCAGAAAGGAAAGGTGCTCACTTGACGGCCTCCGTGCGGACAGCGTGCTCCAGGACCGACAGGCCCTCTTCGAGCAGTTCGGTGGACAGGGACAGCGGCGGCAGCAGGCGGACGACGTTGCCGTAGGTTCCGCAGGTGAGGACGACGACGCCCGCCTGGTGGCAGGCCTGCGCGACCCGCTTGGTCAGGTCGGCGTCGGGTTCGGTGGTGCCGGGCTTGACGAACTCGGCGGCCAGCATCGCGCCGCGGCCACGGACGTCACCGATCACGCCGGTCTCCTCGGCCAGCGCCCGCAGGCGCGGCAGCACCGCGTTCTCGATGCGCTTCGCCGACGCCGCGAGGTTCTCCTGGCGCATGACCTCGATCGAGCCGAGGGCCGCGGCGCACGCGATCGGGTTGCCGCCGTAGGTGCCGCCGAGCCCGCCCGGCGGGACGGCGTCGAGCAGTTCCGCGCGGCCGGTGACGGCGGCGAGCGGCAGGCCACCCGCGATGCCCTTGGCGGTGGCGATCAGGTCGGGCACGACGTCTTCGTGCGTGGACGCGAACCACTCGCCGGTGCGGCAGAAGCCGGTCTGCACCTCGTCGGCGACGAACACGACACCGTTCTCGGTGCACCAGCGGGAAAGCGCGGGCAGGAACCCGGGAGCGGGCTCGATGAAGCCGCCCTCACCCTGCACCGGCTCCAGTACGACGGCCGCGACCTGGTCGCCGCCGATCTGCTTCTCGATGCGGTCGATGGCGATCCGCGCCGCCTCGGGGCCGGACAGGCCGTCGCGGTACGGGTACGAGCCGGGCACGCGGTAGACCTCAGGAGCGAACGGGCCGAAACCGTGCTTGTAGGGGATGGATTTGGCGGTCAACGCCATCGTCAGGTTGGTGCGGCCGTGGTAGGCGTGGTCGAAGACGACGACGGCCTGACGTCCGGTCGCGGCGCGGGCGATCTTCACCGCGTTCTCGACGGCCTCGGCGCCTGAATTGAACAGCACCGAACGCTTCTCGTGGGTGCCCGGCGTCAGCTTGTCGAGTGCTTCGCACACCTCGACGTACCCCTCGTACGGCGTGACCATGAAACACGTGTGCGTGAACCGGCCCACCTGCTCCCGGACGCGGTCCACGACGGCGGGGGCGGCGTGGCCGACGTTGGTCACCGCGATGCCGGAACCGAAGTCGATCAGGACGTTGCCGTCGGCGTCGGTGAGCAGGCCGCCCTCGGCGGAGGTGACGTAGACCGGCAGCACCGAACTCACGCCCGCGGCGACGACGGCGGCGCGTCGCTCCTGCAGGGCGCGCGAGGCGGGGCCGGGGATCTCGGTGCGCAGCCTGCGCTGGGTTTCGGTGGTGACGGTCACGGCCAGACTCCTGCGGACGCGAGGGACGGGGTCGCTCTCCAGAATGGGAGCCCGCCTGGTTCGCGTCAGCTCGACATCTTGTCGATATCGAGGCGTAGAGTTGGACAACATGGCACTGACCCTCGCCGCCCTCGTGGCCGAACGTCCGCTCGGCCTGCGGGTGCGCGCGGCCGAGGCGGGGCTCGACCGGGCGATCGGCTGGGTCCACCCCACCGAACTGACCGATCCGCAGGCCTTCCTCGAAGGCGGCGAACTGCTGCTGACCACCGGCCTCGCCCTTGATGAAACCACGTCGCCCGGGTACATCAGGCGGCTCGTCGACGCCGGCGTGGCGGGGCTCGGTTTCGGAGTCGGCCTCAGCCACGAGAGCATTCCGCGGTCCCTTGTGGACACCGCGGAAGAGGTCGGGCTGCCGGTGCTCGAAGTGCCGAGGAAGACACCGTTCATCGCCATCACTCGGGCGGTCTCCCGTGCGGTCGCCGCCGACGAGTACGCCTCGCTCGTGCGCACCGGCAAGGGGCAGCAGGAACTGACCAGGACGGCCGTCGGCAAGGGCGGGCCCGGCGGTGTGGTGCGCAAGCTGGCGAAACTGGTCGACGGCTGGGTGCTTCTGCTCGACTCTTCAGGCGCGGTCACCGAAGCTTCGCCTTCCGCGCGGCCCTTCGCCGACGAACTCCAGGACGACTTCGCGCGGCTGCGCGCGGGCACACTGGTGACGGTGGCGGGGGAGTACGAGGTCGTCCTGCAGACGCTCGACACCCGTGCCCGGGGTGTGCTCGCCGTCGGCACCCGGGAGCCGCTCGATGCCGCGGGGCAGCACATCGTCAACACCGCGGTGTCGTTGCTTTCCCTTGCCCTGGAACAGAATCGTGAACACGTAGGCGCCTTGCGGCGGCTGAGGTCAGGGCTGTGCGACCTGCTGGCCGCGGGGCACGCGGAACTCGCCACGCGGACGATGCTGTCGCTCTGGGGAGGTGTTCCGGAAGCGCCGTGGTCCGTGCTGGCGGTCGCCGGTTCCGCGGGTGCGCGCCGCTCGCTCGTCGACGCGCTCGACGCGGAAGTGGCCGGAGACAAGGTGTTCTTCGGCGAGTCGGGGGCGTTCGTGGTCGCGCTCGGCGACGTGGAGACCGTCGCCGAGCAGGCTTCCCGGATCGGCGGATTGCATGCCGGGCTGTCCGATCCGGTGTCCACAGTGGAGTACCCGGCCGGGCTCAGGCAGGCGAAACAGGCGGCGGAAGCGGCGAAGGCCGAGCGTTCCCCGCTGGTCCGGTTCACCGAACACGCCGGGCGCGGCTTCCTGGAGATGGTCGATTCCCAAGCGGCGCAAGCGTTTTCGGACAGTCTGCTGGCGCCGCTGCGGCACCATGACGAAACCGGCCGCGGCGCACTGGTCGCGTCGCTGACCTGCTGGCTCGAACACCACGGTCACTGGGATCTGGCGTCCGCGCGGCTCGGCGTCCACCGGCACACCTTGCGCAACCGCATGCGCAAGGTCGCCGAGCTGACCGGCCGTGATCTCGATTCCCCCGGTGTGCGCGCCGAATTCTGGCTGGCGCTGCAGGTCGCCGGGGGCTGAAGGACGCTTTCCCCGCATGCGACGCGGTGAAGGGCGCTTGCCTCGCATCAGACGCGGGTATGGCGTCCTTCAGCCGTCAGCGCTCGGACTTGACCAGGGCGATCGGCGAGTCGCCGCAGCGTCGCAGGTGGGTGCCGGTTTCCGTCATGGTCGGCTCCGCGCCGGCGGACCACCACGCCGGGACGTCGACGTCGCGCACCAAAGAACCGGTCGCCTGGCGCGCGTTGTTCGACACGATCACCCGGCCCTGCGCGTTGACCAGCGCCGCGCGGCCGCCGAGCGCGCGCAGTTTCAGCTGCAGCAGGCGCTCGACCTCGCGCACGTAGATGTCCGCGCCGACGACCCCCGCGAACGCCCCATCACGCTGGACGGGAACCGTGAACGTCAGCGTGTACTCGTCGGTGCAGAGGTAGTCGACGTACGGGCCGTTGATATGGCGGCGGCCGGTGTCACGCGGGACGGTGAACCACGATTGCCGGGTGTAGTCCAGGAAGTTCTCGCTGTCCGGATCGAGGCTGATCACCAGTTGCACCGGTTCGGCGTCACCGGTTTCGGTCCACCATTCGAAGGCGAATTCCTGATCGGTCAGCGCGTTCGGCGCACTGATGAACCCGGCGCCGACGACCAGGCCGCCGAGGACGTCGAAGACCTGCGGCCGGAGGCGGGGCAGGTCTTCGGCGGTGGCATCGGTGGAGGCGGCCAGGAGCCCCTCGGCGCCTGCCAGTAGTGGCTTCAGCCTGCCGAAGACGTCCTCGACCAGGGCGGATACCTGTTCGACGACCTCGGAACCGGCGGACGGTGTGTCGTTCACGATGCTCACCTCGGATGCGCGGATGCCGCAGCTTAAGGGGCCAGAAGGTCTAAATGCACGTCCGCCAGCCGGTCTATCGCTTCGAGGATGTGCTCCTCGGTGAGCTTCCTGGCCAGCTCGCCGTCTCCCTGCGCGATGGCGGCGGCGATCGCGCGGTGTTCGGCGTAGGCGTTCTCGCGAGTGCCGTGCGGCTCGAGCGGCAACCACAGCAAACCGCCTCGTTCGCTCTGCAACTGCACTTCTTCCCTGGTCAGCCGCGGCGATTGGGCGGCCGCGGCGACTTCGAGATGGAACTGGCGCTCGGCCCGCGACGCCTCCGCGCCGGTGGCCGTGCGGATGTCCTCGGTCGCCAGTTCGAGCCGCTCGATGTCTTCGGGCGAACTCCGCTCGGCGGCGAGTTTGGCCGCGGCGCCCGCGATGGCGAGGTAGTGATCGCCGACGTCGCGAAGCTCGGACAGCGAAACCGTGCGAAGGCGCTCTCGCCACGAAGCGGCCGAAGGGTTGGCAGGCGTCTTCACAAAGCTTCCGCCGCCTCGGCCGCGTCGCGTCTCGACAAGGCCCTGCTGTCGCAAGGCGACGAGCGCTTCGCGGACCGTCACGGTGGAGACGCCGAACTGGGCGGCCAGCTCGGCTTCGCTCGGCAGCTGCTCCGAGTCGGCCAGCAGCCCGAGAGTGATGGCGTCGACCAGCCGCGCGGTGACCGCTTCCGCCCGGCCGATCTGGTCGAGCGGAGCGAACATCGCTGATCGCGCGCTGTGCGACATCCCCTTACGCATGGTGGCCCTTCGCCCGTACCGCTACCCGATGGAGGCAATCTTGCCCCATCGTCTTGTCATTTAACATCTGGACTTATATGTTTTAGCTCCCTCGCCGCCCCAAAAAGGAGCAAGGGACCTTTGCTATCGCCTCACGCCCCCAGGCCCAGTAGCCAGGAGCTCTCGTGCAGCAGTTGAAGCACTTCATCGGCGGTGAGTACACCGGATCCGCGTCTGGCCAGGTCGCCGACGTCGTCGATCCCGTCACCGGCCGCCCGTATCGCACCGCCGCCGTCGCCGGCCCCGAAGACGTCGACCGCGCGCTCAAGGCCGCGGCCGCCGCCTTCGAAACCTGGCGAGAGACCACGCCCGCGCAGCGCCAGCTCGCGCTGCTGAAGATCGCGGACGCCGTCGAAGCCCGCGCGGAAGAGATCGTGCTCGTCGAATCGGCGGACACCGGCAAGCCGGTCGCGCTCACCGCGGCCGAAGAACTGCCGATGATCGTCGACCAGTTGCGGTTCTTCGCGGGGGCCGCGCGTGTCCTCGAAGGACGGTCGGCGGGCGAGTACATGGAAGGGCATACCTCTTTCGTCCGCCGAGAGCCGATCGGCGTGTGCGCGCAGGTTACGCCGTGGAACTATCCGCTTCTCATGGCGGTCTGGAAGATCGCGCCCGCCCTCGCCGCAGGGAACACCGTGGTGCTCAAACCGGCCGACACGACGCCGGCGTCGACCCTGCTCTTCGCCGAGATCTGCGCCGAATTCCTGCCGCCCGGCGTGCTCAACGTGATCTGCGGCGACCGCGACACCGGGCGCGCGCTCGTCGAGCACGACATCCCCGCGATGGTGTCCATCACCGGCTCCGTGCGGGCTGGGATCGAGGTCGCCGCTTCGGCCGCGAAGGACGTGAAGCGCGTACACCTGGAGCTCGGCGGTAAAGCGCCTGTAGTGGTCTTCGCGGACGCCGACATCGACGCGGCCGCTGAGGGCATCGCCGCCGCCGGGTACTTCAACGCGGGCCAGGACTGTACGGCGGCTACGCGGGTACTGGTCGCCGACGAGGTCCACGACACCTTCGTCGCCGCACTCACCCGGCAGGCGCGCGCGACCACCACCGGCAAGCCCGACGACACGTCGGTCAGCTACGGACCGCTCAACAACGCCGCGCAACTCGACCGGGTCGCCGGGTTCGTCGACCGGCTGCCCGAACACGCGGTAGTCCACTGTGGAGGTAAGCGGCAGGGGGACGAGGGTTACTTCTACGAACCGACGGTGATCTCCGGCGTCCGGCAGGACGACGAGATCAGCCAGACGGAGATCTTCGGCCCGATCATCACCGTCCAGCGCTTCGAGACCGAAGCCGAAGCGCTCGCCGCGGCCAACGGCGTCGAGTACGCGCTCGCGTCGTCGGTGTGGACCACCGACCACCAGCGGGCGATGCGGTTGGCCCGAAAGCTCGACTTCGGCTGCGTGTGGATCAACACGCATATCCCGCTGGTCGCCGAAATGCCGCACGGCGGCTTCAAGAAGTCGGGCTATGGCAAGGACCTCTCGCTCTACGGCCTCGAGGACTACACCCGCGTCAAGCACGTGATGAGCGCGCTGTGACGACCACCGAAAGGCACGCCATGCCGCATCAAGCGCCCGCGACCGCCGCGGGGGAGCAAGGGACCTTTGCTATCACTTCCGCAGGTGGAGGCGACATTCCGGCCATCCGGCTGCGCGGCCTGCGCAAGGAGTTCGGCCAGGTTCACGCGGTCGACGGCGTCGACCTCGACATCCCGCCCGGCGAGTTCTTCTCGATGCTCGGCCCGTCCGGCTCCGGCAAGACGACCGTGCTCCGCATGATCGCCGGCTTCGAACTCCCGACGGCGGGCACGATCGAACTGCACGGCCGCGACGTCAGCCGCCTCGCCCCGTTCGACCGCGACGTCAACACCGTCTTCCAGGACTACGCGCTCTTCCCGCACATGACCGTGCAGCAGAACGTCGAGTACGGCCTCCGGGTGAAGCGGGTCCCCCGCGCGGAGCGACGTCAGCGCGCGAAGGACGCTCTCGACACCGTCCGGCTCGGCGAGTTCGGCGAGCGCAAACCCGACCAGCTCTCCGGCGGCCAGCGTCAGCGCGTCGCGCTCGCCAGGGCACTGGTCAACCGGCCGAAGGTGCTCCTGCTCGACGAACCACTCGGCGCCCTCGACCTGAAACTGCGCCACACCATGCAGGCCGAGCTGAAACAGATCCAGCGCGACGTCGGCATCACCTTCATCTTCGTCACCCACGACCAGGACGAGGCGTTGACGATGAGCGACCGCATCGCGGTGTTCAACGCCGGCCGGATCGAACAGGTCGGCTCACCGGTCGAGGTCTACGAACGGCCCGCGTCGGCGTTCGTCGCCGGCTTCGTCGGCACCTCGAACCTGCTCAGCGGCGGCGGCGCCGAGAACATCATCGGCAAACCCGGTGTGTTCAGCATCCGCCCCGAAAAGATCCGCATCGACGCCGATCTCTCGAAATCCGCCGAGGTCGGTGAAACCAGCGCCACCGGCACCGTCACCAACACCGTCTACGCCGGCGCGACCGTGCGCTACGAGGTGACCCTCGACGCCGGCGGCCAGCTCTCCGTGGTCCGGCAGAACACCGCCGAACCCGCGGACTTCGAGGGCGGCCGTGTCCGCCTGAGCTGGCGGCACGAACACAGCTTCCGCGTCCCCGAAGCCGGTTAGCCCTCCCCAGCACCGAAAGGTTTGTTCAATGAAGAACAGGAAACTCGCGCTCGCCGGCCTGCTCGGCGCCGGCCTGCTCGTGGCCGCCTGCGGAACCTCCGGATCCGGTTCGACCGCGGCCGCGCCCGGCGGGCAGGGCTTCACCCCGCCGAAGCTCGACGCGCTCGCGCAGCTCGGCCAGCCGGAAGGCCAGGTCAACGTGCTGGCCTGGCCCGGCTACGCGGAGAACGGCTCCAACGATCCGGCCGTCGACTGGGTCACCGGTTTCGAGAAGGAGACCGGCTGCAAGGTCAACGTCAAGGCGTTCGGCACCTCCGACGAGGCCGTGAGCCTGATGAAGACCGGACAGTACGACGTCATCTCCGCCTCCGGTGACGCTTCGCTGCGGCTCATCGCGTCCGGAGACGTCGAACCGGTGAACACCGCGCTCGTGCCCAACTACGCCGACGTCTTCGACTTCCTCAAGAACCGCCCGTGGAACAGCGTGAACAACGTGTCCTACGGCGTGCCGCACGGCTGGGGCGCGAACCTGCTCACCTGGCGCACCGACAAGGTGACCCCGGCGCCGACGTCCTGGTCGGTCATGTTCGACGCGAACAGCCCGTACAAGGGCAAGATCACCGCCTACGACTCGCCGATCTACATCGCCGACGCGGCGCTGTACCTGCAGACGCACAAACCCGAACTCGGCATCAAGAACCCGTACGCCTTGGACGACAAGCAGTTCCAGGCCGCCGTCGACCTGCTCAAGCAGCAGCGCCCGATGGTGGCGGAGTACTGGTCGGACTACCTGAAGGAGAGCCAGGCGCTCAAGAGCGGCGACGCCGTCGTCGGCACCGCCTGGCAGGTGACGGTGAACCTGACCAAGAGCGAGGGCGCGCCGGTCGAGTCCGTGCTGCCGTCCGAGGGCGCGACCGGCTGGTCGGACACCTGGATGGTGGGAGCGAAGTCGCCGCACAAGACGTGCTCCTACAAGTGGCTGAACCACATCGTCAGCCCGAAGGCCAACGCGCAGGTCGCCGAGTACTTCGGCGAATCGCCGTCGAACCCCAAGGCGTGCGCCGAAACCAAGAACAAGGCGCACTGCGAGACCTTCCACGCCGGCGACGCCGCGTACGCCTCGAAGATCCAGTACTGGACGACGCCGATCGCGCAGTGCCTCGACGGCCGCACCGACGTGAAGTGCAAGGACTACGGCGAGTGGACCCGCGCCTGGACCGAGATCAAGGGCTGACCTCACGAACTCCGGGAGCGGACGGTGGTGCCCCCCAACGCCGTCCGCTCCCGGTCCCATTCCTAGGTGGAAAAATGACGACCACCCTCGATTCACCGAGGCGGAAGACCTCCGCCTTCCTGTACCGCAAACCCCGGCTGCGACTGGGAATCCTGCTGTCCGCGCCGATGCTGTGGCTCGGCCTCGCCTACCTCGGCGCACTGGCCGCGTTGTTCGTGACCGCGTTCTGGAGCACCGACGTCTTCACCGGCCAGGTCGTGACCGAGTGGTCGCTGAACAACTTCGTCACCCTCTTCAGCGACGCGGTGTACCGCACGATCACCTTCCGGACGGTCGGGATCGCCGCGCTCGTCACGGTGGTCACCGCGATCATCGCCTTCCCGATGGCGTTCTACATGGCCAAATTCGCCTCGCCGAGGGCGCGGCGGCTCCTGGTGATCGCGGTCATGACGCCGCTGTGGGCGAGCTACCTGGTGAAGGCCTACGCGTGGCGGACCATGTTGTCCGGCAACGGGGTCCTGCACTGGCTGCTGAACCCGTTCGGCCTCGACAGCCCCGGCTACGGCGTGCTCGCGACCGTGATCACCCTGGCGTATCTCTGGCTGCCGTACATGATCCTGCCGATCTACGCGGGCCTGGAACGGCTGCCGAACTCCCTGGTGGACGCTTCGGGCGACCTCGGCGCCCGGCCGTTCCGGACGTTCCGCTCGGTGGTGCTGCCGGTGACGTTCCCGGCCGTCGTCGCCGGCTCGATCTTCACGTTCTCGTTGTCGCTGGGCGACTACATCGCGGTGAAGATCGTCGGCGGCACGTCGCAGATGCTCGGCAACGTCGTCTACGACAACATCGGCGCGGCCAACAACCTGCCGTTCGCGGCGACCGTCGCGACCGTACCCGTGGTGATCATGCTCGCCTACCTCGCCGCCGTGCGCCGCACGGGCGCGCTGGACAACCTGTAGGAGCGCGCGATGCGGCTTTCCCGGACGACCAAATATCTTCTGCTCGCGGCGCTGGTGCTCGGCCTCGCGGTGATCTACTTCCCGTTGCTCGTGGTGCTGCTCAATTCCTTCAACGCGGACACCACTTTCAGCTGGCCGCCGTCCAGCTTCACCCTCGAATGGTGGGGCCGGGCCGCGGAGAACGAAGGCGCGCTGAACGCACTGTGGACGAGTGTCCGAGCAGGACTCGCCGCGACCGCGATCGCCTTGGTACTCGGCACGATGGCGGCCTTCGCACTGCAGAAGTACCGCTTCTTCGGCCGCGACCAGGTGTCGCTGCTGATCATCCTGCCGATCGCGCTGCCCGGTATCGTCACCGGTATCGCGCTGAACAACGCCTTCCGCACCATCCTCGGCATCGATCTGGGCCTGTTCACCGCGATCGTCGCGCACGCGACGTTCTGCATCGTGGTGGTGTTCAACAACGTCGTCGCGCGCCTGCGGCGCATGGGCGGCAACCTCGAAGAGGCGTCGATGGACCTCGGGGCCGACGGGCTCACCACGTTCCGGCTGGTGACCTTCCCGATGCTGCGATCGGCCCTGCTGGCAGGCGGCCTGCTGGCGTTCGCCCTGTCCTTCGACGAAATCATCGTCACGACGTTCACCCTCGGGACCGGGCTGGAGACCCTGCCGATCTGGATCCTGAACAACCTGTTCCGGCCGAACCAGGCGCCGATCGTCAACGTCGTGGCGGCGGTGCTGATCCTGGCCTCGACCGTGCCGGTGTATCTGGCGCAACGGCTTTCCGGCGACACGACGTCGGGCGGACGGCTGTAGAAACGAAACGCCGGTGCGGCCTTTCGCGGGCCGCACCGGCGTTTCACTCAGTACCGGCGGTCTTCGAGTGCACCCGTCGTACTGTTGTAAGTGATGTAGCCGTACTGGAAGTCGCTGCGGTAACCGGTCGGCGTGGTGTATTCACCGCCGACCGGGAAGCCGAGATACGACGTCTCCCAGCCGAGATCCCGCCAGCGCAGCCGAATGAACCCCCGGACCTCCCACGCGTTGTTCGTGCCCGCACGCCAGTAGATCGAGTGATCGAATCCGCCTTGGCGGAAGTGGTTGTACTTACCGGTGTTTCCGGGTGTCCATGTCTCGTCGGTGATGGGGTAGCCGGTCCCCACTTCCCATCCGAGCGCCTTGTATCGCTCCCGGATCGATCCGTGGATCTCGAAGGCGTTCGTCGACGGTGACCAGTAGATCGAGCCGTTCCCGCTGAAGTGGTTGTACCGGCCGACGCCGTCAGACGTGGTCATCTCGTCGGTGGTCGGGTAGCCGAAGAACCGCTCCCAACCCAGTGATCGCCACTTCTGCCAGATACTGCCCTTCACGTAGCGCGCGCCGGTCGCCGCGGTCCAATAGATCGAGGCATTGTTGTTCAAGAAGTGGTTGTACCGTCCGATACCGTCCGGTGTGCCCGCCTCGTCGGTGGTCGGGAAGCCGAGCGGTCCGGCCTCGCCGTCGGTCGCCAGCCACTTCGCCCGGATTTCGCCGTAGATCGCCATGGCTCCGATGCTGGAGGTCCAGTAGATCGACGCGTCACTGGTGAGCGGGCCTCCTACGAAGTCGTTGTAGCGGCCATTGTTCGCTCTGGCCACGAGCTCGTCGGTCTTCGGCGACCCCAGGAACGCGTGCGCGCCTAGTGTGACGTACTTGGTCAGGATCTCCCCGGCGACGGTTTTGACGCCGTACTGCTCCGTCCAATACAGACGTCCCGAGGTGTACAGCTGCCAGTGCCCGTCACCTTCTATGAGCTCCAGCCCCACCGGAGTGCCCACGAGCGTCCGGAGAGGGGCTTCGTCCGCGTAGCGCTTCTGGATCGGTGTCTGGTACTCCGCACGGAGGGTGAGGCCCGCGACGGGCATCTGGACCTGACGCACCGGCTCGGTGCTCTGGTTGTCCGGCCATTTGACGAAGTTCGCCGCGTCCAGGGATTTGAGAGGTGCGGAGATCTGAACGGAGGAGTTCACGGTCACCAGCCGGTTGGCGCTCTCGTTCACCCCTACCCTGACCCGCGCGGGACGGCTGCCGACCACAGCCAACCGAGCCGTCCGCGGGTTGACGGTGTACCGCTGATTCGTGATGACGCCGCGGCTGTTCTCCGCCGTCGCGGTGACCACGACACGGGTGTCGGTTTCGTTCGGGAAGGCGAACGAGAGAGTGGGGCCCGTGCCGGTACGAAGCGTGGAGTATTCGCAGGCATTGCTCTGAGGGCAGCGCATCCGCTCCGCCCGCCACTTCACGGTCAGCGGTCCATCGATGGGGTCCTCGGCCGAAGCTCCCACGGAGACTGTTTCGCCGCTGGAAAAGACGGTGTTCGGGTCAGGAGCCGCGAGCGAGAGCGCGGGGGTGGCTTCACCGGGAACGAAGGTCTGGCTGGTGTTCGTCACCGCACCGTGCGCGTCGCTCACCGTGAGACTGACCGTCACCGCGTCGCCGGTCGAGTACGTGTGTTCTACGACCGGCCCGCTGCCGGTGGTGCCGTCCCCGAAGGTCCATTGGTAGTCGAGGGTCTCCAGGTCCGGGTCGCTCGACGCTCCGGCGTCGAAGGAGATCTTCTTCGTGTCTGGCGTCACGGTTCCGGTGAACGCCGCGATGGGAGCCTTGTTCGCCGGCTTGTAACTCAACCTTCGCAGTTTGGAAGACGCGGAGTCGGCCAGGACGATATCACCGTTCGGTGCCGTCAGAACGGCGACCGGATCGCCGATGTCGGACGCGATCGCGTTGATCGCCTGGGTGGTCTTGCCCCCTGCGTCGAAGGCGAAAGTCGAGAGCGTGTGACCGCTCTTGTTGGCTACGAAATGAAGACCTCGATAAGCCTCAGGATACGAAGTCCCAACGTAGGGAACTCCGCCGACGAGGGTGTCCGTGGCTCCCTGTGTCGCCTCACTGAGTGGTACGGAGTTCGCGACGTTGGCGCATTCCGGGAGATCGCGGTAGCCAGGCGCACGCGCGGTTCCTTCCCAGCAAGGCCATTTCAGGTTCTGGCCCGGGAAGGCCAGATTCGCTTCGCTGCGGGCAGCCCAGCCGATGTCGGTGACGACGACGCCGCCCCGAGGATCCACCGCGATCCGCGGATCGCGCAGTCCGCTTGTGTAGTTGCGGCTACGCCAGGACGTCGGAGCCCCCGGGTCGTAGAAGGGGTTGTCCACCCGCCCTTTGCCGTCAGTACCGACGCGAAGCACCTTGCCCGTCGGTTGAGCCGGGTCGAGCGCTCTCAAGGCGAACTTGTCCACGTTGTCCTTGGTCGCACCGGCCGGAGCCTGAACGGTCGCGTTGTCCCCGACCGCGACCCAGAGGACATCGCCACCGGGGTCCACGACGACGTCCTGGATGCCCTTGCTGTCGGCGTTGACCGGGAACTCCAGGACGGATGTTTCGTCCGTGAGTCCCGTCGGTGCGCCCACGCCGTCCGCCCGCCATTTGCTGAGGCGGAACACCTGAGTGGACGTACTGGTCGCGAGGGCTCGAGTGGTATAGACCGTTCGACTGGTGGTGAAGTCCGGTGCCACCGCGATGCCCGTGAGGCCGAGCGAACCGGTGGTGTGTACCGGAAGCGAGGCGATCTGTACCGGCTGGCCGCCTCGTGGTACCAGCTGGACCGACCCCAGCCGGCCGGTCGTCAGCGCGCTTCCGTCCGGGAGATAGGCGGCGTCGGTGAGATCTCCGGCCTGCTGGCCGGTGGGTGTGTCGATCAGGGCGAACCCCGTGGGGAGTGCCGGTGCGGCCTGTGCCGGGGGTGCCGTGCTGACCACGGTGCCGAGCAGCACCGTGGCGGCCGCGGAGACGACCAGGGATCTTCGAGTCCGCATTGGACCTTCCTTCTCCGAATACGGAGAGTGCCATGCGCGGAAAGTGCTCACGAACGCACAAAAAATCGCGTCGGCGCGACAGAGTTGCCCATTCTGTAACGCGACGCGACCTTCCGCCCCCAGCGCCCTCGTTTCTGGCTATGAGCACGCCGGACGCTAGCGGCTGGTCAGGGTGCCGTCATTCGGCCGAAAGTGTGATTCGCGCGCCGCTCGCGAAGATTTGTGATCTGGCTCATCTTCGGCTAACGCGTCATTCTTCTTATCGAACGTCTGATCGATGGTCGTTCGACCATTCGCGCGTGCCCGTTCGGCCACGGCCATTCGGCCCAAAATCGGTGAAAAGCCTTGCCGGACGCCTCGTCGCCCAGCAATATCAACTCGCCGACCTGCTCTGAAGGAGCCGAGGGCTGTCCTGGGTGGGCGTCCCAAGGGGGGAAGTCATGAAGCGGATCCGTCGTGGACCTGTCCTGCGCGCAAGACTCCGGGTGACGCTCGCGTTGCTGCTGATCGTCGCGCTCGTGGCGACGCTGGGACCGGCGGCTTCGCAGCGGTTTCCGTCGTCGGACGAGGCGGGTGCGTCGGCTGTGGCGGACGCGCCGAAGCAGGAGTCGGGATCCGCCGAAGGTGTCCCGGACCGGCCGACCCCCGACAACGGCGCGACGCCCGCGATCAATCGGGCGACGGCCACTTCGCTTCAGTCGAAATACCCGCCGATCACCTTTCCCGAACCGGCCTCCGACAAGCGCGGTAGCGCCAACGTCGTACCGCCGCCTGCCGCCCAAGTGCGCGGTTTCGACGCGCAGGCCAGTAAGGAACTACCACAGCGGCGCACCACGCACAGCAGCGTTTACGACAACCCCGACGGTACGCAGACCACCGTCTACGGCCAGGATCCGCTGAACTTCCCCCTGCCCGAGGGTGGGTTCGGTCCCGTCGACACCCGCGCCGTGCCAGACCAGGCAGGTGGATGGCGCAAGGCGGGCGACGAGCTTCAGGTCCACATGGGACAGACGAGTGGCTCGATGCGGGTGAGCGACGGTGCCGGACACGAGGCCGCCTTCACCCTCCTGGGTGCGCGTGCGTCGGCCGGACGGGCGGAAGGCAACGCGGTCGGTTACGCCGACGTACTGCCGAACGCCGACATGCGGGTCGAGTTCACCGCGGGCGCGGCCAAGGAGTGGTTCGTCCTCAAGAACGCCGGCGCTCCCCACGCCTGGGAGTTCGCGCTGGACCTGAAAGGACTCGAAGCGAGGATCGCCGAGGGCCAGGTGGTCTTCGTCGACGGGGCGGGTGCGGTCGTCCTGCGCGTCCCGGCGGGTTACATGCTCGACTCCAGCCGGCAGGAAAGCGGCGAACCCGCGACCTCCTATGGCGTCACCTATCGGCTCGGGAGCCGTGATGGCAAACAGATCCTCCGGGTGGAACTCGACTCCGCGTGGCTGCGAGACCCGGCCAGGGTCTACCCCGTGCGGGTCGATCCCACCGTGGTCAAGGAATCGGTCAGCACCGGCAACCTCGTGGTGGAGAACGGCACTCGGTTCACCAACCTCAGTGAGTTGCGCATCGGCCGCAGCGGCGGCAAGACCGCTTCGAGCTACCTGCGGTTCGGCGGCATCGGCGGAGATCTGAAGGACAACCGGATCTTCGGTACCCAGCTACAGCTGACCAACTTCTGGTCCGGCTCTTGTACTCCTCGTCCGATGAGCGTGCACCCGGTCACCGCGGACTGGGGTGCCTCCGGGACGCCCCCGATCGGCGGTGCGCTGGGTGGCGGGGTCTTCTCCCACGGCTACATGGCTCCCTTGGCGACCAGGTCGAACTGCCCGACCGCCCACGAGCTGATCGACCTGGGTATCGGCGGCCGGGACCTCGTTCAGCAGTGGGCAGGCGGTGCTCCGAACCATGGTCTCGCCCTTCAAGCGCCGACGGATCCGGCGGCGTGGAAGCGCTTCACCGGCTTCGGAACCGCCAACCCGCCGCGTCTGTACGTGACGCACTCGCCTTACAACGCCGACTACCGCATCGACCGCGCCACACCGGAACCGCCGGTCACCCGGGCGACCCCTGGCAAGGTCAAGATCACGGTGACGAACCGTGGGGCGCAGGCCTGGTCGGGCAACGATTTCGCGCTGGGTTATCGCGTTTACGACCGGAGTGGCAACCCGCTCGGATCCCAGATCGCGGCCGAGCTTCCCGGTGACGTGGCGCGCGGTGCTTCCGTCACACTGGACGCGGAGATCAAGCCGATCGGGGTTGGCAGCTATCTCCTCGACTTCAGCATGCTCCGCAAGCCCGGCGACTACTTCACCGATCACCAGGTCGCGCCCGCTCGGATCGGCCTCGACGTGTACGACGTGCCGCCGTTCGTCAAGCAGCAGTACCCGCTCAACGGCGCCTCCGTCCAGACGCTGACCCCGCAGTTGTGGGCGAGCGGTATCGACGTCGACCCGCCCGCGGGCAGCACTTTGAAATACCGGTTCGAGGTCTGCGAAAAGGGTGCGGACGACAACCCGGTCAACTGCTTCAGTTCGGCGCACCAGACGAGTCCGACCTGGACGATTCCGGACAAGAAGTTGTTCTGGAACAAGTTCTACCTCTGGCGCTCGTTCGCGTTCGACGGCAACAGCGAGAGCGAAGCGCTGCCGTTCAGCGCCATCTTGAGCGCCGTACCGCAGCCGGCGATCACCTCGCATATGGCCATGACCCCGCACAGCGGGACCGACCGTGACTTCGACCCGATGGTCGGCAACTACCACTCCAGCGCGGTCGACGTCCAGATGCCGACGGCCGGTCCGGGCCTGAGTGTCATCCGGACCTACAACACCTTGGACCCCCGTCGCGATCACTGGTTCGGCACGGGATGGGCGACGAAGTACGACATGCGCGTGGTCCGGGACTACGCGGGGAACGCCCTGGTCACCTATCCCGATGGCCAGCAGCTGCGGTTCGGGCTCAACCCGGACGGCACCTACGCGCCGCCGCAGGGCCGGTTCGCCGGTTTCAAATCCGAGCCGGACGGCGGCTGGTCGCTGACCGACAAGTCGGCGACCACGTATCGCTTCGACTCAGCGGGCAAGCTGACCGGTTACGCCGACGGCGTCGGGCGCGGCGTCAGGATCTACTGGGAGGGCGACGCTCTCACCCGTGCCCTCGACCTGGCCAGCGGGCGGCAACTGGTCTTCCGGATCCAGGACCGCAAGGTCGCCGAGGTGTTCGCGACCGAGGTCGACGGTCAGATCCGGAATTGGAAGTACTCGTACGAGGGCAATCGGTTGCGAGAGGTCGAAGACCCCCTGGCGAACGTCACCCGGTACGACTACGCCGATCAGTCCAGATTCCGCACGGTCGTCAATGACACCGCACCTGACGGCTACTGGCGATTGGGCGATCAGAGCGGAGAGACCGCCGTCAGCCAGGTGGCGTTCAACCGGGGCAAGGACAACGGCAAGTACAAGAACGTCGTGCTCGGGACGGCGGGAGCGGTGCCGGGCTCCGCCGACACCGCCGCGACGTTCAACGGGTCGACCTCGGTGCTGCAACTCCCGGACGGGGCGATCAAGAAGAGCAGGGATCTCTCGGTCGGTCTGTGGTTCAAGACCAGTGGTGCGGGTGTCCTGCTGGGTTACCAGCAGAACGAGATCTCGGGTTCGCTGCAGAACGCCTACACACCGGCGTTGTACGTCGGGACGAACGGAAAGCTCTACGGACAGTTTTCGGACGGCACGACCGCGCCGATGAGCACTTCCGGTGTGGTCAACGACGGCAAGTGGCACCATGTGGTGCTTTCCGGGTCGCTGGCGACACAATGGCTCTATCTCGACGGTGTCCAGGTCGCGACCAAGCAGGGCGTGATAGATCACCGCAACCAGACCAAGACGTACGTGGGCGCCGGCTTCGTGTCCGGTAACTGGCCTGCCAAGCCCGGCAACGACCACGGGTACTTCGCCGGCGCGATCGACGAGGTTGCCGTCTATACCAAACCGTTGGGGGACAACGCGGTCCGCGAGCAGTTCCAGGCCGCTCAGCCGTCCGAAGGGCTCAGCAAAATCACCCTGCCCAGCGGCAAGATCGCCGCCGAAGTCGAATATGACACGGTCAGCGAACGGGTGAAGAGTTACACCGACCGCAACGGTGGGAACTGGCGCCTCGGCGTGCCGGTGATCACCGGTGAAGAGAACAATCTCATCCGCACCGTTCAGTTCACCGATCCGGGGAACCGCAACCACATCTTCGACTACGACCCGGTCCGCGGCCGGATTCTGCGGACGGTCACTCCCCTGGGACTCGGCGTCCGTCCGGAAGACCAGGCTGGACAGCCCGCAGGCGAAGTCGGTTACGGGATTCGAACTTACGACTACGACGACGAAGGCAACCAGAACACCATCGTCTCCGAGAACCTCAATGAGGTGACACTCGGATTCGACCAGCGGGGCAACGTCGTCAGCAAGCGGACCTGCCTGATGCCCGGCCGATGCCAGACCGAGTACTTCGGCTACCACTTCAGCCCGGACAACCCGCTCGATCCGCGCAACGACAAGGTCGTCTGGAGCCGGGACGGAAGGTCCACGAACGCCGAGGACAACCGGTACCTGACCACGTACCTCTACAACGCCAAGGGCGACCTCATCAACCAGAGGATGCCCGATGGCGGGGAGGTCGTGCACAGCTACACCACGGGCACCGAGCAGCCGCTCGACAACGTGGGCGTCCCGGTGCCCGCCGACCTGTTGCTGTCGACGGTGAGCGCTACGGGAGAGAGCACGAACTTCCGGTACTACAGCACCGGCGATCTCGGCGAGATCCAGCAGGCGTCCGGAATGCGGACGCGATTCGTCTACGACGCCGCCGGACGGCGGACCTCTTCCACGATCTACGTGGACGCGTACCCCGACGGCATCACGACCACGTATGAGTACGACGCGCTCTCGCGAGTGAAGGCCGCGACAGGGCCCGAGACCACGAACGGCGTGACCGGTGTCAAACATCGTGCCCGGACGGTCACGTCCTACGACAAGGACGGGAACATCGAGCGCGAGGAGGTTTCGGACCTCGTCGGTGGCGACCCGCCCCGCGTCACCACTCGCGAATACGACGGTCATGGCCGCCTCGTGCATCTCGTCAACCCGGAGGGCAAGGGGACGAGGTACGGCTTCGACGTCTTCGGCAACCGAATGTTCGAAATCGACGCGAGCGGTGTGAAGAAGTCCTACGCCTATACGGCTCGCAACGAAGTCGCGGAGGTACGCCTGCACGGCTGGCACGGCGGCGTGGTCGATCCGGCCGACGGTGACGGCAGGCCCGGCGACGGGGAAGGGGACACCGATCCGGAGAACTCGAAGCCGACGGTGCTCGAGTCCTTCCGGTACGACGAGTCCGGGCGGCAGATCCTGCACGTCGACGCGATGGGCCGGACGACGAGGAACAACTACTACGCCAACGATCTGGTCGCACAGGTCGTGGCGGAGGGCTACCGGGACCCGGTCACCGGCAACGTCCGTGACCTCGTGCTGGAGAACAACAGCTACGACGGCGCGGGGAATCTGACCAAACAGACCACGGCCGGAAACCGGACCACGACCTACGACTACGACACGGTCAACAGGCTCACGCAGTCGATCGAGGACCCCGGTGGACTCGACCGCAGCACGAGGTTCACCTACGACCGCAGCGGCAATGTGATCCGCACCGAGAAGTCCGGCAATCCCTCGAACACCGGCGGCGGGCAGGTGAACACCGCTGAGATCACCGAGTTCGAATACAACGCCTCCGGCCAGCGAATCAAGCAGACCGTCCACAATGGCCTGGAACGGCTGATCACCAACTGGGACTACGACGAACGCGGCATGCCGGTGTCCGTCACCGATCCTCGGGGGAACCAGTCGTCGTCCCAGTACACGACGACGATGGCCTACGACCAGCTGGCCAGGCCCATCCGGGCCACTGGTCCGCGAGTCCGCACGGAGTCGAACGGTGGCGCGCCGGTGGACGCGCAAGCGACCATGATCACCGGCTACGACACCTTCGGTTCGGTCACGCACACGAAGGACCCGCTCGGCCGCGTCACCACGGCCGCGTACGACAAACTCGGGCAGCTGGTGAAGGCGAGCCTGCCGTCGTACACGCCGCCCGGTGCCACGGCGCCGATCACGCCGACCAAGGAGATCCGGTACGACGCGGTGGGGCGCGTGATCAAGCAGATCGACGCCCGGCAGCACGCGACGGAACTGCGATACGACCAGCTGGGAAGGTTGCTGGAGCGGCACGATCCGCAGGACGGTGGGACGGCCGCCGGTGTCTGGAAGTACTCGTACACGATGACCGGCCTGCCCCTGTCGGCGACTTCGCCGACGGGTGCCCGGGTCGAAGCGACCTACGACGAACTGGGCCGGAAGGCCACGTCGACCGCGGTGGAGCGGTTCCCGGCGCCCGCCGCCTACACCACGAAATACCGGTACGACGACGCCGGAAACGTGGTGGCGGTCGAGAATCCGGTCGGCGAGAAGAGCCTGAACACCTACGACAAGCTGAACCAGCTGATCACCGCGGTCGACCCGGCCGGGGTCACCACCAAACGGGGTTATGACCGGCAGGGCAGGCTGGTCCGGGCGAGCGACGGCGCGGGCGTCACGAAACGACTCAACTACGACCTGGCCGGCCGCGTGGTCGCCGAGTTCGACGTCGACGGCCAGTGGACGGGCTCGCAGCCGGTGTTGCGGGAGCGGAAGTTCACCTACGACCTGGCCGGCAACATGCGGACGTCGGAGGACTGGGAGAAGCGGGTCACCACGTTCAGCTACGACGCGGCGAACCGGCTGTCCAGTCAGATCGAACCTGTCGCGGACGGGAAGACGATCACGACGTCGTTCGGCTACGACGCGGCCGGAAACCGCACCAGGTTCACCGACGGCCGATCGAACAAGACCGTCTTCACCTACAACAGCTTGAATCTGCCGGAGTCGGTGGTCGAGCCGTCCACCGCCGCACATCCCGCGGCGGCTGATCGGACCTGGACGCAGTCCTACGACGCCACGGGCAACGCGACCCGGCTGGCCGCGCCCGGAAACGTGAACCGCGACCGGACGTTCGACGCGCTGAACCGGATGCTCACGGAGACCGGCTCGGGCGCCGAGACGCAGACCGCCGACAAGTCGCGGACTTACGACGCCGACGGTCGTGTGCGGGTGGCGGGGAGCAACGCGTACACGTACAACGACCGCGGCGGTCTGCTGACCGCGACCGGTACTTCCGGCGCGTCCTCCTTCGAGTACGACAACGCCGGGCGCGTCATCACCCGAAAGGATGCTGCCGGCACCACCGGTTACGGCTATCTCAAGGGCCGTCTGGACTCCGTGACCGACGGCGCGACCGGCGGCAAGCTGACCTACGGCTACAACGAAGCCGGCAAAGTCAAGACGGTCGACTACGGTGCCGGCCGCGTCCGGACTTACGACTACGACAACCTCGCACGGCCGAAGTCCGACGTCCTGAAGGAAGCGAACGGCACGGTCCTCTCGTCGATCGCCTACACCTATGACCCGAACGACCGGGTCAAGACGAAGACGACCGCGGGATTGGCGGGCTCCGGTCAGAACAGCTACTCGTACGACTTCCAGGGCCGCATGCTCTCCTGGACGGACCCGTCGGGTAAGTCGACCGAGTACGGCTGGGACGACTCGGGCAACCGGGTCAAGGCGGGTGACAAGAACGCGACCTACGACGAGCGGAACCGTGTCCTCGCCGACGGCGACTACACGTACGCCTACTCGCCGCGCGGTTCGCTGACCTCACGCACGTCGTCCGGCATGGAGGAGAAGTACTCCTTCGACGCCTTCGACAGGCTGGTCAAGTTCGGTACGACCGAGTACACCTACGACGACTTCGACAGGCTCGCGACC
The DNA here is from genome assembly GCF_042797905.1 of Amycolatopsis sp. NPDC057786. Classification (NCBI taxonomy): domain Bacteria; kingdom Bacillati; phylum Actinomycetota; class Actinomycetes; order Pseudonocardiales; family Pseudonocardiaceae; genus Amycolatopsis; species Amycolatopsis sp. NPDC057786. Next base: position 25,114 of record NZ_JBHVKW010000064.1, on the reverse strand, counting down.
CGAGGCGGTCAGAAGTTCTCGTACGCGGGCATGGAACGAGACACGGTCAGCGACGGTGTCTCACGCTTCGGCCGCGGTCCGGATGGCTCTTTGGTGTCACTCTCGCAGGGGACCGATTCCCGGCTCACGCTTTCCGACCGGCACGGTGACGTCGTCGGCGCGCTGGCGCCCGCGTCGGGTGGTGTCGTCGACTCGACGGCGTACGACCCGTACGGCAAGCGGATCGCGTCGACCGGCACTTCGCGGACGGTCGGTTTCCAGGGCGACTGGACGGACCCCGACAACGGGAACGTCAACATGGGGGCGCGGTGGTACCAGCCGGGTTCCGGCACGTTCGCTTCGCGGGACAGCATCGAGCTTCCGTTCTCGCCGTCGATCAGTGCGAACCGGTACTCGTATGTCCTGGGTTCGCCGCTGAACTACTTCGACCCGGATGGCCACGGTTGGTTCAGTGACCTGTGGGACAAGGCGGGCACCATCGTGCACACCGCCCTGGACGTGGCGGGCATGATCCCCGGTATCGGCGAGATCGCCGACCTCGCGAATGCCGCAATCTACGCGGCCGAGGGTGACTGGGAGAACGCCGCCTGGTCGGTGGCGGGCGCGATCCCGTTCGGTGGCAACGCCGCGACCGCCGCGAAGTGGGCGCGGAAGGCGGGCGACTTCATCGGCAATGGCCGGCGAGCGGGCCGCCACGCCGACGACGCGATCGGTGTCGGCCGTCGCTATGCAGATGATGTCGCCGGTGCCGCTCGCCGAGGTGTCGACGATGCCGCGTCCGCCGCCGCACGGAAGGCGTCCGCGGTAGCGGCTGCGCGTAAGGCGGCTGCCGCGGCCGCCGCTGCGGCGGCTCGGCGGGCCGCGGCGATCCTGGCGAAGAAGAAGGCGGCTGCCGCTGCTGCGCGGGGTGCCGCGGAACGGACGGCGAAGCGGAATCCGATTCCGACGTTGAAGGCGGCACTGAAGCCGGTGTTCAAGGGGACGGATTTGGTGTCGTCGTCTCCGTTGACGCCGGCGCGGGTGGTGCAGGCGTTCAAGGCAGACGTGCAGGACGCGGGCCGGGTCTTCGACTTCTTCAAGAAGCAGGTGGTGGGGGACGGCAACGTCGTCCAGAACGTCGCGGAGACCGTGACGGCGGTGTCGGAGGTCGCTCAGTCTGGTGCTTCTCCTGACGATGCCTTGTCCGCTCTGGGTGGTTTGTCCGGGCGGAACAAGGGGCGGGGTAAGCATCACGACGAGTCGTCGGGCGGTCCGGCCGGGAGTTGTGCTACTGGCAACAGTTTTGACCCGAACACGCTGGTGGTGATGGGTGACGGGTCTCGTAAGCCGATCAAGGATGTGAAGGTCGGGGACAAGGTCCTGGCGAAGGATCCGACGACGGGGCGTTCCGCGGTTCGGGTGGTGACGGATGCCCGTTCGCATGCGAGTAAGCGGACTCTGGTGGAGGTCGGTGTCGCGGGTGAGGCCGGTCGTGGGTCTGTGGTGGCGACGGATGAGCATCCGTTCTGGGTGGAGTCGGAGAAGCGGTGGTCGAACGCTGTTGATTTGAAGGCTGGTCATCGGCTGGAGACCGGGGATCATCGGGACGCCACTGTTACGGGGACGCGGTCGTGGTCTGAGGTGCGACGGGTTTACAACCTGACGGTCGACACCGACCACACGTACTATGTCGTCGCAGGCCATACACCGGTCCTCACCCACAACTGCGACACGAAGCTTGACTTCGTGCACGGGACGTCCTCAACGCACGCGGACAACATCGACGCCAATGGACTGAACGGACATGCAGCGCGGGCGAACGCCCATGGAGGCTCCTTGAACCAGCCGGGAAGCTTGTTTACTTACCAGGTGAACTCGACTGATAGTGAAACACTAAGCGCCGCAGCGTCATTCGGCGCGACGCGCACCGGGGCTGGGGAACGACCGTCAATTCTTATCTTCCAGATGTGCCAGTGCGACTATGATCGGTTGAAGGACGCTGGGCGCATCCGGACCCGCGTAACGGACGAAGTCAGCAACAGGGTTGAACACATCTTCAGTCCGGCGGCGATGCCGTACCTGGAGAGGATTTATCGGAGGGACTTCTGATGGATCGTCCGTTCGGATTGATAGGAGTGTGGTGATGTCGGGTACAGGTGGATACGACGACAAGATGCCGAAGGTTGGAGAGTATCTTCACGAGTATCGAAAAGTTCTGGAGAAGGTACGGTCGTCCCGTCAAGGTTCTCCTATCGATGAGGTGCGCCAGGCGTTGAGAGAGGGTTTCGAATCGGAGGGGATCAAAGTATGGGATGAAGTGCTTGAAGACGCCGCTGAATCGATTTCCGCAGGAGATCCTAATTCCCCTACGTGACTATTTTCTGCCAACAGTGACACGATGAATCGTAGGGTGGAAAACGCTGGTGGTGATGGGGTCTAGTAAGTCGATCAAAGGATGTGAAGGTCGGGGGGCAAATGGGCATTTCGAGTATGATGATGCCTTGGAGGGCGTGCTGTCCCGCGCGGCGGGCACTCTGACCTGGGACTTCACGCGGGCGGTAATGCTAGGAGCGAATTTACTTCGTGGACTCATGACTACGAGGACGTCGCTCTTGACGCTGCCGAGGAGCTTGGTCCTGGAGGTATCGTAATGCGAATCCCGCACGCCAGCGTCCCGGTCGGCAGGGATGTTCGAATCCATGGAACCATGTATGAATCGTACGAAGAGTCGGAGCACGCACTACGTGGCGTGATCGATGGTGCAGAGATCAGTATCGACAGAGGCCCTGGCGCAGGCCGGGTGGCCGATAGATCCTGCTAGTGCTGTCTGAGGTCAAGCGTTCACAGATCTATGGGAGAGTTTTATGGAAAGAAGTCACCTTGCGCGACTCCTCGTGGGGTCTGATGGGGTACGGCTTCTTTCCCGAACTGCCCTCGGCGATGGTGCCGATTACAAGGTCTGGCCTGAAGGTATCGCAACTCAACATCTCGTCTCCATCTATGAGAGGCGGGAACGCGGAACCCGTCGCTCTGGCCAGGCTTCGCTGGGATTCCTTGAAGCACTCGATTCCCTTCGTGCATATGAGGGCGCCGAGCTGTCAATAGGATTCATCGATGATAGACGTCGGGGCGGTCACTACTTCCAATTGTTCCTGAACCTGGAACTTAGTTCGGTCGTTGCTTGCTTTGGGGTGAAATCGACTCGGGATTTTCAGGATTCTTGAGGTGGTCCCCTCCAGGTAGGTCACCTAACCCGATCTCCAGGCTTGGGGACCACGTGCTGCCGGGTCCGAGAAACAAGGTAGTCAGGTCTCTCGGGTTCAGGAATTTCCGGCTGCTCCGCGCGGATTTTAACCGACCGGAAGGAGTCCGTCGCCTCCCGGAGCGCCGCCAGCATCCCCGGATCCGTCACCGCGTGCCCGGCCGCCTCGACCAACTCCAGCTTCGAGTCCGGCCAAGCCCGGTGCAGCTCGTAAGCGGTCGCCGGCGGGCACACCGTGTCGTATCGACCCTGCACGATCACACCGGGAATCCCAGCGAGCTTCCCGGCTTCCCGGATCAGCTGCCCCTCCTCAAGCCACGCTCCATGGCAGAAGTAGTGCAGCGCCAGTCGGGCGAACGTGACCGCGAATTCAGGTGACGCGTACTGGTTACGGAAGGCGGGATCCGGGCGGAGGCAGACGATCGCGCCTTCCCAGGCGCTCCACGCGATGGCGGCTCGCTCCCGGATCGCCCGATCGGGGTGATAGACGAGTTCGCGGTAGGCCGACAGAGGGTCGTCGCGACGGTCTTCGGGGATCGGGGCGAGGAAGGCTTCCCACTCCCGAGGGAAGAGGTTCGCGGCGCCGCCGTTGTAGATCCAGTCGAGCTCGCTGCGGCGGACGGTGAAGACGCCGCGCAGGATGATCTCGCTGACACGGCTCGGGTGAGTTTCGGCGTAGGCGAGGGCGAGGGTCACGCCCCACGAACCGCCAAAGAGCTGCCACTGGTCGAGATTCAGCCGTTCGCGCAGCTTTTCCATGTCCGAGACGAGGTGCCAAAGGGTGTTGACCGACAAGTCGACACCCGGTGTGCCGATGTGCGGAGTGCTGCGGCCGGCGCCGCGCTGGTCGAACAGGATGATCCGGTAGGCCTCGGGGTCGAAATGCCGCCGGGCCATCGAGGAGATGCCGCTACCAGGGCCTCCGTGCAGGACGACCACGGGTTTGCCGTCCGGGTTCCCGGCTTCCTGGCAGTAGATCCGGTGCCCGTCGCCGACGTCGAGCATGCCCTCGGCGCGTACGTGGATCGGCGGGTACAGGTCGTCCATAGGGACACTCTGCCCGAATCGGCGAGTGTCCGAAGGGTGGGGGCCCGCCCCCGCCGCCGGGCTGAGCGGGCCCCCGGTCTTCGGTCGCGTCAGCAGCCCGCCGTGGCGGCCACGTTCGCGAATCCCTTCCCGGCGCCGGTCACCTTGTTGCTCGCGCAGACCTTGTTCCCCGTCGCGGCCTTCACGAGATAGAAGCCGTACGCGTAGGAGGACTGCACGTCCGCGGTGTTGCCGGAGAAGGTGTTGCCGCGGCCCCAACCGTCGAGCTGGACATGGACCTCGAAGCCGCCGTAGGTCGCGTCGTGCACGAAGACCTTGCTGCCCCGGTTGTCCGCGACCACGTAGTTGTTGCCCTTCAGGTCCACCCAGCTGTCGGCGAAGTGCTCGCCGCTCTGCCCGGTCCCGTCGAAGACGTTGCCGCGCAATTCGCCGCCGGTGGTGCCTTCCTTGATGTCGATCGACTCGGCTCGCACGTTCGGGCCGATCTTGTTGTTCAGCGCCTTGTTCCGGTCGCTCCTGTCGGGCGTGCCGCCGGGCCAGTTGCCCTTCGCGGAGCCGAAGTAGATGCCTTCGCCGTAGCCCGCGTACTCGCGGCCGGTGTCGGTCACCTCTGAGTTCTTCACGACGTTGTCGGTGCTCGTGTACTGGAAATGGATGCCCTCATGGCCGACGCCAGTGACCTTGATGCCGTCGACGACGGTGTTCTTGACGCCCGTCGCCATCAGGCCCTTCTGGCCACCGGTGAGGGTGAAGCCGGTCAGGTTCCAGTAGCTGCCGGTCAGTTCGAGAGTGCGTCCGGCCGAGGCCTTGATGACCGCGCTTCGTGGACCCTTCAGGGTGATACGGCTACTGGACGTGCCGCTCCTCGCCGCCTTGAAGTTGCCCGCGAAGGTCGTGTCGGCCGCGAGTTCGATGACAGTGCCTGGAGTGACCGAAGCGAGCGCCGCCGTTAGCTGCTCCGAAGTCCCTACGCGGACCGTCGCGGCCTGTGCCGGGTACGCCGCCAGCGTCGACAGCAAGGCCGCACCGGCCGCAACGGCCAGAACCCGCTCACGAACACGCATCCGTGGTCCTCCTCGTCGAGGGATCGAAATCGGTCGTGGCGGCGACGGCTAGACGTTAAGCCTCTTTACGAACGTGCGTCAAGGACATGATTGAAGTTCATATACGTGAACAACTAAAGGAGGGTCGCCCTGCGCGAACCACCTGAAACGAGAGCAAGGGACCTTTGCTACCGCCTGCCGGCGGGCGGGGTGTGTGGAAATAGGGACGTTGAGTGTCCCTATTTCCACACACCCCGTACGGCGCGCTGACCGTGTGGATTCTGGTGCGTTGGATGACCCGAAATCCACACGGTGACCGCAGGGGAGCAAGGGACCTTTGCTACCGCGCTCGCCCGGCGGCGGAGTGGTAGCAAAGGTCCCTTGCTCTCTTTCTGCAGGTCAGATGCGGTTCAGTCGTGGAACGAGTGCTCCGGAGCCGGGAACTCGCCTCGCCGGACGTCCTCCGCGAACGCCGTCGCGGCCCCCGCCAGCACGCCGGCGAGGTCGGCGTACTTCTTCACGAAGCGTGGGGTCCTGCCGCGTCGAAGCCCGGCCATGTCCTGCCAGACGAGCACCTGCGCGTCGCAGTCCGGCCCGGCGCCGATGCCGACGGTCGGGATCTTCAGTTCGTGAGTGATCCGCTTCGCCGCTTCAGCGGGCACCATCTCCATGACGACCGCGAAGGCGCCGGCTTCCTCCAGGGCGAGAGCGTCGGCGAGCAGCGCTTCGGCCGCTTCGCCGCGTCCCTGGACTCGGTAGCCGCCCAGATTGTGTTCACTCTGCGGTGTGAATCCGATATGTCCCATCACTGGGACGCCGGCCGACGTCAGTGCCTCGACGTGCGGAGCGAATTTCCGTCCGCCTTCGAGTTTCACCGCGTGCGCGCGACCTTCCTTCATGAACCGCACCGACGTCTCCAACGCCTGCTGCGGCGAAAGCTGGTACGAGCCGAACGGCAGATCGGCGACGACCAGCGCCCGCTTCACCGACCGGGTCACCGCGCGGACCAGTGGAAGCAGTTCCTCCACGGTCACCGGAAGCGAAGTGTCATAACCGAAGACGTTGTTCGACGCGGAATCCCCGACGAGCAGCACGGGAATGCCCACTTCGTCGAACAGCGCGGCGGTGTACATGTCGTAGGCGGTGAGCATCGGCCAGGTTTCGCCGCGCTCTTTCATGTCACGAAGGTGATGTACGCGGACCTTCTTCCCAGATGTGGCCTGGGGCGCCGCGCCGGTCCCGTACGGAGCCGCGAGCTCGCCGGAATCCTTTTCGGTGGCAGACATCCTTGTCGACCGTCCTTCCCTCGAGGCCTCGAAGAGGTCCCCGGGTCGTGGAGCTGAACAGGCCAAGCGTGACATGCCGATTTGACCGTCCCAAGGCCCTGCGACCAGCTTCACACAGCGCCGTCACGCCTACGGATGAGGAAATTCAGACCAGAGGATGATGATCGTTGACAACCACACGGGGTTGTGTGACGTCAAGTAAGTACAGCTGTCGATCTCCTGTGTGTACCGCGAAGGACCAGAATGGCAAACCCAGTGGGCCGAGTCGCGCCGTGGAAGGCGAGGGCGGGCGGGATCGTCGCCACCCTCGTGCAGCTCGCGGCCGTGTTCTCGGTGATCCTCCTGCTCGCCGGCGGTGTGAAAGGGCCGGTGCTCAGGACGGGGGACATCGCCTTCTCGGCATTGAGCATCCCGACGAACGCGAGCCTCGTGATCGTGCTGCTGCTCGTCGTCCTCGGCGCCGCGCTCCGGCGGCGCAAACGCGCGGCCCTCTACACCCTGCTGCTGTTCCAGGCCGGTGGGCTGGCGGTGACGGTGGCCTTCCAGGCCGCGCTGCTGTGGTGGCCCGAGCTGCTGAAACTCGGCCCGTGGCAGGTCCGGCACATCCCGCATCAGGTGTGGGTGCTGGCCATCGCCGACCTGATCTCCCTCGGCATGATCGCGTTCCTCTGGATTCTGCGTCCGGCGTTCCCCGCCCGGCTCGCGCCCGGCGCGTGGCGTGACGGGCTCACCGTCCTGTTCGGTGGCCTAGCCGCGGTCATTCTCGTCGGCTGGGGCCTGAGCGAAGCCTTTCCCGGCCACCTCGCCGACACCTGGGCGCGCTTCGCCTGGGTCGTCAACCACACGACCGGTGAAAACATCCAGCTTCGCCGGGTCGGTATCGGCGAAGGACCTGCCTGGCTCGACCTCGTGCTCGATCTCAGCGCGACAGCCGTCGCGACGGCGGCGTTGTACACGCTCTTCCGCGGGGTGCGTAGCCGTCGCTTAAGGACAGACGAGGAAGAACTGCGCGTACGTCGCCTTCTTGCCGAACACGGCGAAGAAGACTCTCTGGGTTATTTCGCCACCAGGCGCGAGAAGAGCGTCGTCTTCTCACCCAACGGCCGCGCCGCTGTGGCCTACCGTGTGCTCGCGGGTACCAGCGTCGCGAGCGCGGACCCCATCGGCGATCCCGATGCCTGGCCCGATGCGGTCCGCGCCTGGCTGAACGAAGCGCGCACCTACGGCTGGACTCCCGGTGTGCTCGGTGCGAGTGAACGTGGCGCGAAGGTCTACGCGGACGCGGGCCTGCGCGCGCTGGAAATCGGTGACGAAGCCGTCCTCGACGTCCGTGACTTCAGCCTCGCCGGACCGGAACGGCGCTCGGTCCGCCAAGCGGTCAAACGGATCGAACGGGCCGGATACACCACGAAAGTCCGCCGGCACAGCGAAATCCCGGCCGAGGAAATGGCCAAGCTCCTGCTGCACGCGCAGCAGTGGCGCGGAGCGGAAACCGAGCGCGGGTTTTCGATGGCGCTAGGCAGGCTCGGTGATCCGAGCGATGGCCGCAGCGTGATGGTGGAAGCGTATGACGCCAAGGGCGAGCTTCGCGGCATGCTGTCGTTCGTGCCGTGGGGCCGTCGCGGCCTGTCCCTCGACCTGATGCGGCGCGACCGCGACGCCGAAAACGGACTCAACGAATACATGGTCGCGGAGGTCGTCGCGGCGAGCTCGCACCTTGGCGCACAACGGATTTCGCTGAACTTCGCGATGTTCCGCGCGGTCTTCTCAGAGGGCGAGCGGATCGGCGCGGGCCCGGTGCTGCGCGCTTGGCGGGGCGTTCTCAGCATGGCGTCGCGGTTCTTCCAGCTCGAATCGCTCTACCGGTCCAACGCCAAGTACGGCCCCGACTGGGAGCCGCGATTCCTGTGCTATTCCTCGGCTCGACGGCTGCCGCGGGTCGGTATCGTCGCCGGCGCGCTCGAAGGATTCGTCCCGACAGGACGGTCGGGACGAGCGCTGAAACTGGAGACCGTCACCGACGACTTCGTCGCCGAGGTCCACCGCATCGAAGCGAACGCGGCGACTCCCGCGCCGAAACAGGTGCGGCGCCCCGATCAGGTCCGGGTGCGGATGGCGAAGCTGGATCGCTTGCGGGAAGCCGGGATCGATCCCTATCCGGTCGGCTTCGCCCGGGAGGATCTGCTCGGCGACATCGCCTCGAAGTTCGGTGATCTGAGCCCGGACACCCATACCGGGCATCGGGTCCGGGTCGCGGGCCGGGTGCTCGCGATGCGTAATCTCGGCGGACTGTGTTTCGCCAGGGTCAAGGATTTCAGCGGTGAGATCCAGCTGATGCTCGATGCTTCCGTGCTCGAGCCCGGCGGCTGGCGGCGAGGTGTCGACCTCGGCGACCACGTCGGCGTGAGCGGGCAGGTCGTGACGTCGCGGCGTGGTGAGCTTTCCGTGCTCGTCGATGAGTGGACCGTCACGGCGAAGAGTCTGCATCCGTTGCCGGATAAGCGAAAGGGCCTCACCGACCCCGAGACGCGGGTGCGGCAGCGCTATCTGGACCTCGCGGTGAACCCGGATTCGACGGCGATGCTGCGGATGCGCTCGACCGTGGTGCGCGCCGTGCGGGAACGGCTGCACCAGGGTGACTACCTCGAAGTCGAGACGCCGATGCTGCAGACCGTGCACGGCGGCGCCAACGCCCGCCCGTTCATCACGCATATCAACGCCTACGACATGCGGATGTACCTGCGGATCGCTCCGGAGCTCTATCTGAAGCGGTTGTGTGTGGCCGGTGTCGAGCGCGTTTTCGAGCTGAACCGGAACTTCCGTAACGAAGGCGTCGACGCGACGCACAACCCCGAGTTCACCATGCTGGAGGCGTACCAGGCGTACGCCGACTACAACACGATGCGGACGCTGACGCGGGAACTCGTGCAGTGCGCCGCGGAAGCCGCGTACGGCGCGCAGGTCGTTCGCCGTCCTGGGCCGGACGGGACGGTCGTCGAGTACGACATCTCCGGTGACTGGCCGGTGATCCCGGTGCACGAAGCCGTCTCTGCGGCGCTCGGGGAGGTGGTCGACGCGAGTACGCCGGTCGCCGAACTCCAGCGGTTCTGCCGCGCGGCGGGGGTGCCGGTGAACGAGGACGCCGGGCACGGCGACCTCGTGCTGAAGGCGCACGAGCATCTGGTCGAAGGCGCGACCGTACTGCCGACGTTCTACACCGACTACCCGACCGATGTCTCGCCCCTGACCCGGCAACATCGCGTCGATCCGCGGCTGGCCGAGCGCTGGGACCTGATCGCGTTCGGCTCCGAGGTCGGCACTGCCTACACCGAACTGACCGACCCGCTCGAACAGCGGCGACGGCTGGAGGCCCAGTCGCTGCGCGCGGCGAGCGGGGACGTCGAGGCGATGGAACTGGACGAGGATTTCTTGCTCGCGCTCGAGCACGGCATGCCGCCGACCGGCGGGCTCGGCATCGGCGTCGATCGGCTGCTGATGATGCTGACCGGAGCGTCGATCAGGCAAACGGTGCTGTTCCCGTTCGTCCGGCCGCAGGGTTAGCGGGGGAGCAAGGGACCTTTGCTCTCGCTTCTCTCGACGTTGAGACAAACGAGAGCAAGGGTCCCTTGCTCCCTTCCGGGCCGAATCGCCGCAAGAAGCCGGTGCCGGATGCCATGATCCCCCTTCCGACGGAAGGAGCCACCATGGCTGGAAACGTTCCCCCGGTCGCCGACGAGCGCGAAGGTCTCCTCGCCTACCTCGAGCAGCAGCGCCACGTCCTGCGGATCGCGGCGCACGGCCTCACCGAAGAACAGGCCAGAGCTGTCCCGACCAGAAGCTCACTGAGCGTCGGCGGCCTGATCAAGCACACCGCGACTACGGAAGACGGGTGGATCGACATCCTTCTCCAGAAGCCCTCGAAGCCGATGGACGAAGCGATGAAGGAGTACGAAGCCGGCTACGTGATGGCAGACGGTGAGACGCTCGAAGACGTTTTCGCGCGTTACGACGAGGTCGCCCGCCGAACCGCGGACGTCATCACAGGCATCACCGACCTCGGCCAGCCGGTCCCGGTGCCGAAGGGTGTGCCCTGGTATCCGCAGGACGTCGACGCGTGGTCGGTCCGCTGGGTGCTGCTCCACCTCATCGAGGAGACCGCGCGCCACGCCGGGCACGCCGATATCATCCGCGAGCACATCGACGGCGCGACGGCGATCCCGCTGATGGCCGCCGCGGAAGGCTGGCCGGAGACGCCGTGGCTCAAGCCCTGGTCACCGGCCCGAAGCGACTAGAACCCAACGCGACTAGAACAACGTCGGTTCGTCCGCCAAAGCGCCTTCGATGACCAGCATCCGGCGCTTGGTGGCGACCCCTCCGCGCGCGGAGAAGCCGCCGTCCTTGCCGCCCGCGGCGAGTACGCGGTGGCACGGCACGATGATCGGGAACGGGTTCCGGCCCATCGCCTGCCCCACGGCCTGCGCGCCGCCGGGCATGCCGAGGATGTTCGCGATGTCGCCGTAGGTCAGCGTCTTGCCCGCGGGGATGGTGCGGATGAACTCGTAGACCCGGTGATGGAAGTCCGGTACTCCTTCGTAGTCGAGGCCGACGCCGGTGAGATCCGTGCGCTTGCCGTCCATCAACGAGACGATCCCGTCGATCGCGCGTTGGATCTCGCCCGGCGGTGTGGATTCGGTCGCTTCGGGAAGGCGCGCGGTCAGTCGCGCCCTCGTCTTTTCTTCACTGCCCTCGGGGAGTTGGACCGCGACGACCCCGCGTTCGCTCCACGCGATGCCGCAGTCGCCGATCGCGGTGCCGAATACGGAATAGCCCGGTGCCGTCATGTGCCCAGGGTACGAGAACGGTCCGACAGTTTCGGGTTCACGGCCATGCCGCGGTGCCGCTGGAGCCGTGGCTGCGGTAGGAGTATGGGCATGAACGACCTCGTGCTTGATCACCTCGTCTACGCCGGGCCGGACCTCGACGAGGCCGTGGCGCGCGTCGCCGAGCTGACCGGCGTCACGCCGGTCCGCGGCGGAAGGCATGTCGGGTTCGGTACGGCCAACTATCTGGCCGATTTGGGCGCCGGCGCCTATCTCGAGGTGGTCGGCCCCGACCCGGACCAGCCCGAGCACATCGGACCGCGCCCGTTCGGGATCGACGAGCTGACCGCGCCCGCCCTGGTCACCTGGGCCGCACGGGTGGAAGGCATCGACGAGGCCATCGCCGAAGCACGTGAACGTGGCTACGACCCTGGCGAAGCGTCCGAAATGTCGCGGACCACCGACGACGGCGAACTGCTGACCTGGCGGCTCACCGGTGCGGGCGGTCTCGATGGACTCGCGCCCTTTCTCATCGACTGGGGGAGCACCCCGCATCCGACGACGCGGGGGCTCCCGTCGATCCCGCTGCTCATGGTGACTGGTGTCCACCCCGAGCCCGCCGCGGTCGAAGCCGCGGTCCGTGCGCTCGGGATGGACATGCTCGTCCGGCGTGACACGAAGCCCGGCCTGGTGGCCGTGCTGACGAACTCAGCGGGGAAGCAGGTCGCGCTGAGCTGAGCGGGTCACGACGGTGCCCTCGCGCCAGCCGTTGGTCATCGGCAGCCGCCGGTCCCGCCCGAACGCCTTGAAGGTGATCTTGGTGCCCGGCGGGTACTGGCGGCGTTTGTATTCGGCCTTGTCGACCATCCGCACCACGCGGTCGATGGTCTCGGGTTCGAAGCCCGCGTCGACCAGGTCGACGTAACCGCGGTCGCCCTCGATGTAGTCGTCGAGGATGTCGTCGAGCATCAGGTAGTCGGGCAGCGAATCGCTGTCCAGCTGACCCGGCCGCAGCTCCGCCGACGGCGGTTTGGTGATCGAGTTCTCCGGGATCGGCGGGGTTTCGCCGTTCTTCTCGGCTTCCGCGTTGCGCCACTTGGCCAGGTGCCAGACGTGCGTCTTGAACAGGTCCTTGATCGGCGCGAAGGCCCCGACGGCGTCGCCGTAGATCGTCGAGTAGCCGACGGCGAGTTCGGTCTTGTTCCCGGTGGCAAGCACGAGGTGACCGTCCTGGTTGGACAGTGCCATCAGCAGCATGCCGCGGACGCGGGCCTGGATGTTCTCCTCGGCGAGGCCGGTCAGCTGAAGCTGCTCGACGTAGACCTTGACCATGTCCGCGATCGGCTCGACGCGATAGTGCGCGCCGATCCGGCGGGCGAGGTCTTCGGCGTCGCCCTTCGAGTGCTCCGAGGAGTACTCCGAAGGCATCGAAACGCCGTAGACGTTGTCGCCGCCCAGCGCGTCGGCGGCCAGCGCCGCCACGACCGCGGAGTCGATGCCGCCCGAGAAGCCGAACGTCACCGACGAGAAGCCGTTCTTGTGCACGTAGTCGCGCAGGCCGACGACGAGCGCGTGCCACACCTCGGCTTCGTCCGACAGCGGCTCGCTGATCGCGGACTCGGTGCGCGGGGTGTACGCCGGAACCGGTTCCTCGCCGAGTACGCGGCGCTTCACCCGCAGGCCCTCGAACTCGCCTTCGGCGGTGTGCCCGCCGGCGACGAGGTCCGTGTCGACGACGAGCAGGTGCTCGACGAACTGCGGCGCGCGCGCCAGCAGCCGTCCGTCCGCGCCGACCACGATCGAGTCGCCGTCGAAGACGAGGTCGTCCTGGCCGCCGACCTGGTTCGTGTACACCAGCGGCGCCCCGGCCTCGGCCGCGCGGCGCGCGATCAGCGGCAGGCGGATGTCGTCCTTCGCGCGCTCGTAGGGCGAAGCGTTCGGCGCGACCACCAGGTCCACCCCGGCCTTGCCCAGCGCGGAGATCGGGCCGCCGTCCTGCCAGACGTCCTCGCAGATCACCATGCCGATGTCGACACCGTGGAAGCGGACGACCTCCAGGTCGTGTCCCGGCTTGAACCAGCGGTGCTCGTCGAAGACGCCGTAGTTGGGCAGGTGGTGCTTGAACTGGCGGGCGACCACTTCGCCGCGGTACAGCGCGGCCGCCGCGTCGCGCGGGCCGGTCTCGTCCAGATCGAGGTACCCGATGTAGGTGAGGACCTCGCCGCATCCGGCGTCTTCGAGCCGCTTAGCGAGCGCTTCGACCATCTGCTTCGAGGCGGACGCGAAGGTCGGGCGGAGGGAGAGGTCCTCGACGGGATAACCGGTGAGGGACATCTCGGGGAAGACGACGACGTGGGCGCCTGCTTCGGCGGCCTTGCGAGTCCACTCGACGGTGAGGTCGGCGTTGCCTTCGAGGTCCCCGACGGTGGTGTTGACCTGGGCCAGTGCGATGCGCAGTTGCGGCATGCCGACATTCTCACCCACCGGCGTCCGCGGGGACGACCGGATGTGCCGAATCGCCCACCTGGGTCCGGTCGGGGCGAAAAGAGAGCGGGGGACCTTTGCTATCGCTCTCCAAAAGAGAGTGAGAGCAAAGGTCCCCCGCTCCCCGCGCGCTACTTGCGCTTGATCATGCTCCGCACCTTCTTGATGGTCTGCTCGAAGTCGGAGTCGAACGGGTTGTCGTGCACCAGGTAGGTCCACGTCGTGTTCGCCCGCCGCACGCCCGCGTCACCGAGGTCGATCCCGTTCTCGGTGATCTCGGCCTCCTCGAGCGTCTTCGCCGCCCGCTCGGCCGCCTCCGGGATGATCTTGTGGAACTCGGGGATCGCCGCGCGGTGGAACTCGTCGATCGGCGTCTCCCGCGCCAGCGCCCGCAGGTGGATGCTCTCCCGCACGTCGGTCAGGAACGCCAGGTGGTCCGACCACAGCTGGTCGATGTGGAACAGCAGCACCTCCCGGCACAGCTGCTCGACGCGGGCCTCGTCGTCGACGGCCTCCGAAAGCTCCTTGAACTTCTCCGGGTGCGCCTTCTCCAGCACCTCCGCCGCGTGCGCCGTCCGCAGCACCTTGTCGCGGTGCTCGAGCAGCTCGCCGCGCTGCCGCTCGATCAGCCGCGTGTAGCGCCAGGTGTTCCGGTGGATCTCCAGGTCGACGCCCTCGGCGACGCGCTGCGCGTGGTTGATCTGCCGCAGCGCCGCCGGGTCGACGATCTCGCCGCTGCCCACGTCGGAACTGATGCCCTCGGGGATGTCCGGCGCGTTCGACAGCACGAGTTCGTCGTTCAAGCTGGCGAAGAACACCGCGCTGCCCGGGTCGCCCTGACGTCCGGACCGGCCGCGCAGCTGGCCGTCCAGCCTGCTCGACGGGTAGCGGGCGGTGCCGATCACGTGCAGGCCGCCCAGCTCGACGACCTCGTCGCGGCCCTCGCCGTTCTTGCCACCCAGCCGGATGTCGGTACCCCGGCCCGCCATCTGGGTCGAGACGGTGACCGCGCCCTTCTTACCGGCGTCGGCGATGATCGCGGCTTCCTCGGCGTCGTTGCGCGCGTTGAGCACGACGCATTCGAGGTCGACCTTCGCCAGTTTCTCGGCCAGCTCTTCGGACTCGGCGACGTCCTGGGTGCCGACGAGGATAGGTCGCCCGGTTTCGTGCACCCGCCGGATCTCCTCCTCGATCGCGCGCAACTTCTGCGACGGCGATCCGAAGATCCGGTCCTCCTGGTCTTCACGGATGTTCGGCGTGTTCGGCGGAATGACCGCGACCTCGAGTTTGTAGAACTCGCGCAGCTGCTCGGCGACCGCGACCGCGGTACCTGTCATCCCCGCGACCTCCGGGTACCGCGCGAGCAGCGCCTGCACGGTGATCGAGTCGAGGATCTCGCCGCGGTCGGTCGCCTTGACCTGCTCCTTCGCCTCGACGGCGGCCTGGAGGCCGTCCGGCCAGCGCTGCAGTTCGGCGACGCGGCCGCGGGCGGCGTTGATGAGCTGCACCTTCCCGTCGCGCACGAGGTAGTCGACGTCGCGGGTGAGCAGCGCGTGCGCGTGCAGTGCCACGTTCACCGCGGGCAACCGGTCCGAACCCGTCTCGTCGTAAAGGTTGATGTCGTCGCCAAGAGCCTTCTCGACCACCGAAGCGCCCGCCTTGGTCAGCCAGGCGTTCCGGCCGTCGGCGTCGGTCTCGTAGTGCAGTCCGAGCCGCAGCCGCCGGACGATGTTCGCGACCTCTTCGTCGGCGTCGGTGTGGTCGATCGACCCCGCCATCACCAGTGGTACGCGGGCCTCGTCGACCAGCACGGAGTCCGCCTCGTCGACGATCGCGACCTCGGGCTCGCGCTGGACCAGGTCCTCTTCGCGGGTCACCAGGCGGTCGCGAAGCACGTCGAAGCCGATCTCGCTGACGGCGCCGTACGTAACCTCCTTCGCGTACGCCTCGCGGCGCTCGTCGCGGGAGTGCGCGGGCTCGACCCAGCCGACGGAGACGCCGAGCAGGTCGTAGATCGGGCCCATCCACTCCGCGTCACGGCGGGCGAGGTAGTCGTTCACCGTGACGACGTGGACGTGCTTCCCGCGCAGGGCGTACCCGGCGCCGGCCAGCGCGCCCGCCAGCGTCTTGCCCTCACCGGTCTCCATCTGCACGATATGCCCGCTGAGCAGGCCCATCGTGCCCAGCAGCTGGACGTCGAAGGCACGCTCGCCGAGCGCCCGCCGCGCGGCCTCGCGACCGAGCGCGCAGACCTCGATCAGCTGGTCGTTGCCGAAGGAAGCCGCGTCCCGAAGCTTGCCGGCCCGCTCTGTCAGCTCCTCGTCGGAAAGCTTCTCCAACTCGGGCTCGAGCTTCTCGATGGCCGGCAGCAGCGCTTCGTAGCGGGTCAGCTCGACGCTGCCCGGCCGCTGGATGATCCGGCGCAGCTTCTTGCCCACCCGGCTGATCAGTGCTGCCACCCCTGTGCTCCCGTCTGTTTCTTCTGCCGTCCGCACCCGTACCACCAACGCAGTGGTGGTGCGGCCGAGTTCCACGGCCGATGGCACGATCCAACCGTGTCCACTCATGTCAGCGCCAGGTCCCGTGCCCGTCGATTCGCCGCGATCACGCTGTCCGGCCTCCTCGCCGTCACCGTCGCCGCGTGCTCGTCGGGAGAGGGTAGAACCCAGCCGCCGCCTCCGGCCACCGAGTCGCACGCTCCGAGCGGACCGGTGCCCGCCGGACTCGAGAAGTTCTACGGACAGAGCCTGACCTGGGCCGACTGTGCACCCTACGCGACATCCGATGACGCGAAAGCGGCGTTTCGAGTGAAGGACGCACAGTGCGCCCGGCTGACCGTCCCGCTCGACTACGCGAAACCCGACGGCGACTCGATCACGCTCGGCCTGCTGCGCCGGAAGGCGCTGGATACCGACGAAAGGATTGGCGCGCTCGTGGTCAACCCCGGCGGTCCCGGCGCCTCCGGGATGCAGGCCGCGGCCGGTCTCGCGTCCAGGACGGCGACGAACGAGCTGGGCAAACGCTTCGACATGGTCGGTTTCGACCCGCGCGGTATTGGCGCGAGCCAGCCGCAGGTCCGCTGCCTGACCGACGCCGAACGCGACGCGGACCGCGCGGACGACAGCGAGACCGACGGCTCACCCGAGGGAGTGAAAAAGCAGGAGGCCGAGTCCCAGGACTTCGCGGCGAAGTGCGCCGAGCGGACCGAACACGGTGCCGCGATGCTCGCGAACCTGGGCACGCGTGACGTCGTCAAGGACTTGGACATCCTGCGCTCGGTCCTCGGCGAGCCGAAGCTGAGCTACCTCGGCTACTCCTACGGGACGCGGATCGGCTCCGCCTACGCCGAGGCGTTCCCGGCGAATGTCCGTGCCCTGGTGCTCGACGGGGCGGTCGACCCGGAGCAGGACGCGGTGGAGTCGCTGGTCGGGCAGGGACAGGGCTTCGGCAAGGCGTTCGGGGAGTTCTCGAACTGGTGCGCCGCGCGTGAAGACTGCGCCCTCGGGCGCGACGCCGCCGGCGTGACGAAGGCGTTCCAAGATCTGGTGCGCCCGCTGATCGACTTCCCGGTGCCGGTCAGCGACGGCCGGAAACTGT
This sequence comes from Amycolatopsis sp. NPDC057786, assembly GCF_042797905.1. Classification (NCBI taxonomy): domain Bacteria; kingdom Bacillati; phylum Actinomycetota; class Actinomycetes; order Pseudonocardiales; family Pseudonocardiaceae; genus Amycolatopsis; species Amycolatopsis sp. NPDC057786. The sequence goes on along the minus strand of NZ_JBHVKW010000064.1, from coordinate 7,596 downwards.
CGTACGAGGACGCGACGACAGGCGTGATTCAGGCCCTCTACCAGGAAGATCTCTGGGAACCGCTGAATACCGCGCTCAACGACCTGAAGCGTCAGCGCGGCGACGGCCTCGAGAAACTGGCCGATCTCTACAACGAACGCGGTGCCGACGGCCGTTACGGGACGACGCAGGACGCGTTCGTCGCGATCCGCTGCGTCGACGACCCGCGGGTCACCGATCCGGCGAAGATCCTCGACGCGCAGAAGCGGTACGCGGAGGCGGCGCCGTTCCTCGACGACGGGAGGCCGGACGGTTCCGCGCGCGACGCCTGTGCCTTCTGGCCGGTGCCGAACACGTCCGAGCCGCACCAGCCGAACGTCGAAGGACTGCCGAAGACGCTGGTCATCTCGACGACGAACGACCCCGCGACGCCCTATCAAGCGGGCGTCAACCTCGCGAAAGCGATCAAGGGAGCTTTGCTCACGTTCGAGGGCAACCAGCACACCGTGTTCCTCCAGGGCGTGTCGTGCGTCGACCAGATCGGCATCGATTACCTGGTGAACGGGGTCCTTCCGGACGAGGGCACGCGCTGCACCGCCAAGTAACGAGTTCGGCGCGAAGGCCCCTGAGCGGCCGGGACGCTGCGAAGATCGCGAGATGAGTCTTCGCCGCGTCCCGGCAGCGCTCGTCGTCGCCGTGCTGGTCGCCTCGTGCACGACGCAGCAGCCTCAGCCGGCACCGCCGGCGTCGCCGACCACCTCGGCGTCACCTACTCCGGACCCGAAGGCGCTCGAGAAATTCACCGGGCAGAAGCTGGCGTGGGAAGCGTGCGCGTCCCACACTGACAAGGCGTTCGACTGCGCGAAGCTCACCGTGCCGCTCGACTACCTGAAGCCGGACGGCGAGACGATCTCGATCGGCGTCCTCCGGCACAAGACGAAGGACACCGGCCGGCGGATCGGCTCGCTCGTGGTCAACCCGGGCGGCCCCGGTGGCTCAGGCGTCTCGGCCGCGGCGCGGATCGCGAAGTCCCGGCCCGCGGCGGAGCTGGCCGAACGCTTCGACATCGTCGGCTTCGATCCACGCGGGGTGGGGACCAGCGAACCGAAACTCGTCTGCCTCACCGACGCCGAACGCGACGCGGACCGCGCGGAGGATTCGGAAAGCGATTCGACACCCGGCGGGATCGCGAAGCAACTCGCCGACGCCAAGACGTACGCCGCGAAGTGCGCCGAGCGCACGAAGCACGGCAAAGAGCTGCTAGCCAACATCGGGACCAGGGACGTCGTCCGCGATCTCGACGTCCTGCGTTCGGCCCTCGGCGACGAGAAGCTCAGCTACCTGGGCTTTTCCTACGGCACGCAGATCGGGACCGCCTACGCCGAGGCCTATCCGGACAAGGTGCGGGCGTTGCTTCTCGACGGCGCGGTCGACCCCGAACTCGACACCGCCGAGTCGCTGGTCACGCAGATGGCCGGTTTCCAGAACACGTTCGCCGAATTCGGCAAGTGGTGCGCAGCTCGCGAAGACTGCGCGCTCGGCAGGGACGCGGGCGCGGTGACGAAGGCGTTCCAAGACCTGGTGCGGCCGCTGATCACCGAACCGGTGCCCGCGGGGACCCGCAAGCTCTCGTTCGAGGACGCCATCACCGGGACCAGCGCCGCGCTGTACTCGCAGGACGCGTGGAAGTTCCTCAACGACGGGCTCGCCGAGCTGAAACGAGGGAGCGGCAAGACCCTGGTCGCGCTCGCCGACAACTACTACGGCCGCGAGACCGACGGCCGGTACACCGGCATCCTCGACGTGTACTTCGCGGTCCGCTGCGTCGACAGCACGCGGATCGCCGACAGGCGTGTCATCGAAGGCGCCCACCAGCGGATGCTCCAGGGCGCGCCGTTCCTCGCCGGCGGCACTCCGGACATGAGCGAGCTCGACATTTGCTCGGTGTGGCCGGTGCCCGCCACCTCGGAGGTGCACAAGCCGGACGTCGACGGCCTGCCGAAGCCCCTGGTCATCTCGACCACCGACGATCCCGCGACCCCGTACGCGTCCGGGGTGAACCTGGCGGAGGACCTCAAGGGAGCTTTGCTCACGTTCGAGGGAGCGCAGCACACCGTGTTCCTCGACGGGAACGAGTGCGTCGACCGAGCCGGCATCGCCTACCTGATCGATGGCGCACTACCCGCCCCCGACGCCCGCTGCTCCTAGCGGGAGAGCAAGGGACCTTTGCTATCGCCCGGCCCCGACGACAACCTCATTATGCCTGGTCAACGCCAGTTCCAGCATCACCGCGAACTCCTCCGGCCTCGTCGGCGGCACCTGCAGCCACACCCGCACCAGCCGCCGCGGCTCGTCCCGCGAAATCCACAGCTTCACGAACACGTCCGACCTGATCTCCGGCACGATCCCGCCGATCACCGCGGCCGGCACCTTCGCGGCGATCCGGAACGACTCGGTGTCCTGCACCCGCTCCCACCGCTCGCCCCGCAGCTCGGTCGCCCCGGTCAGCAGCCGCCGAAGCCCGCCTTCAGGCCCGAGCATCGCTTCAGGCGTGTACGGCGCCGAAGCCGGAATCACCCGCTCTCCGCGAGGCCCGCTGAGGGTGATCTCCGAGCCCGACAGTCGGTACTTGACCTTCACCCGTTCGAAGTTGTCCTGCAGATCGGCATTACCGACCGCGCCACCCTCCAGGCTGACGTCGCCGTCGAGCCCGCGCACCGGCAGGCCGGTGACGACGCCGTTCACCCCGAGCGTGAACCGCACGCTGCGCAACGAGACGAGGGACTCGGCCGCCGCGCTCACGTAGTCCTGGGCAGGCGGCAGCGGGGGAGACCCCGCGCAGCCGCCGATGAGCCCGATCGTGAGCAGCAGCGCCGGCACGAGGTGACGGCAGCGCATGACCGAAGCCTATGGCTTGGCCCGAATCTTTCGCACGGTGTCCTTCCGGCCGCTTTCGCCGGGCGCCGGCGCCCACGACGCTGTACCCGTGCAATCCGAGACCCGGCTCCACCGCGCGTGGTTCGTCGCCGCCGCCGCATTCATCGCTCTGCTCGCCGCCGCCGGTTTCCGCGCGGCCCCCGGCGTGCTCATCGACCCGCTTCACAACGAGTTCGGCTGGTCGCGCGCGACGATCGCGTCGGCCGTCTCCGTGAACCTCGTCCTCTACGGCCTCTTCTCGCCCTTCGCCGCGGCTCTCATGGAGCGCTTCGGCATGCGGCGCGTCGCCTCGACGGCGTTGTTCGTCGTCGCGATCGGCGCGGGCGGCACGGTGTTCATGACCGCGAGCTGGCAGCTCATCCTCTGCTGGGGTGTCCTGGTCGGCGTCGGCACCGGCTCGATGGCGATGAGTTTCGCCGCGACGGTCGCCGCCCGCTGGTTCGTCCGCAGCCGCGGTGTCGTCACCGGGGTCCTCACCGCGGCGGGCGCCACCGGCCAGCTGATCTTCCTCCCCATCGTGGCGAACCTCGCCGTCGACGAGGGCTGGCGGACGGCGTCGCTCGTCATCGCCATCGCCGCACTGGCCGTCGTGCCCGTCGTTCTCCTGGTGGTTCGCGATCACCCGTCCGATCTCGGAATGACCGCTTACGGCGCGGAGCCCGGCGAAGACGCCCCCGTCACCCGCACAGGTGGTTCCGTCCGCCGCGCGCTCTCGGTGCTCGGCTCCGCAGCGCGCACGAGGACGTTCTGGCTGCTCGCCGTCGGCTTCGCGATCTGCGGCGCCACGACGAACGGCCTGGTCAGCACCCACTTCGTGCCCGCGGCGCACGACCACGGCATGCCGCAGACGACGGCCGCCGGTCTGCTCGCCCTCGTCGGGATCTTCGACGTCGTCGGCACGATCGCCTCCGGCTGGCTCACCGACCGCGTCGATCCGCGGATCCTCCTCGGCGTCTACTACGCCCTTCGCGGCGTTTCGCTCGCCCTGCTCCCACAACTGCTGAGCGGAACGGTGGAACCGAGCATGTGGGCGTTCATCATCTTCTATGGCCTCGACTGGGTGGCGACGGTTCCGCCCACGGTCGCGCTCTGTGTCCGGCAATACGGCGCCGCCGGTCCGATCGTCTTCGGCTGGGTCTTCGCCAGCCACCAGCTCGGGGCCGGTCTCGCGGCCTTCGGAGCAGGCGCGATCCGCGATTCGTCGGGCAGCTACGCGCTCGCTTGGTACATCGCGGCGAGCCTCGCCGTGATCGCTTCGGTCGCTTCGCTGGCGATCACCAAGGCGGCCAAACCCGAACCGGCCCTCGTCGGGTGATCCACCACTTCCGGCCGATCGGCGCGTCGCGAAACATGTCGTTAACACGTTCTCGTTAGGGTGCGGCCATGGATCGCCAGCAGGAGTTCGTGCTCCGTACCTTGGAAGAGCGCGACATCCGTTTCGTCAGGCTCTGGTTCACGGATGTGCTGGGGTTTCTCAAGTCTGTCGCGGTGGCGCCCGCCGAACTCGAGGGCGCCTTCAGCGAGGGGATCGGCTTCGACGGATCGGCCATCGAAGGATTCGCCCGGGTCTACGAGTCCGACATGGTCGCGAAGCCCGACCCGGCCACGTTCCAGGTCCTCCCGTGGGAGACCCCGGACGGCGGCCCGTACTCGGCGCGCATGTTCTGCGACATCGCGATGCCGGACGGCTCCCCGTCCTGGGCGGACCCCCGGCACGTCCTCCGCAGGCAGCTCTCGAAGGCGGGCGAAGCGGGTTTCACCTGCTACGTCCACCCCGAGATCGAGTTCTTCCTGCTCGCCAGCCTGCCGGATGACGGAAGCGAGCCCGAGCCCGCGGACAACGGCGGCTACTTCGACCAGGCCAGCCACGCCACGGCGACGCACTTCCGCCGGCACGCCATCGAGACGCTCGAGGCGATGGGGATCTCGGTCGAGTTCAGCCACCACGAGGGCGCGCCCGGCCAGCAGGAGATCGACCTCCGGTACGCCGACGCGCTGACCATGGCCGACAACGTGATGACCTTCCGCTACGTCGTCAAGGAGGTCGCGCTCACGCAAGGCGTCCGCGCGACCTTCATGCCGAAGCCGTTCACCAACCAGCCGGGCTCGGGAATGCACACCCACGTGAGCCTGTTCGAGGGTGATCGCAACGCCTTCTACGACGCGGAAGACCCGTACGAGTTGTCGGCGACGGGTAAAGCCTTCGTGGCGGGACTGTTGCACCACGCGAAGGAGATCTCGGCGGTCACGAACCAATGGGTGAACTCCTACAAACGCCTGATCAGCGGCAGTGAGGCCCCGACGACCGTTTCGTGGGGCCGCGCCAACCGCTCCGCGCTGGTCAGGGTGCCGATGTACTCGCCGGGCAAGGCGTCGTCACGCCGCGTGGAGATCCGCACCCTCGACTCCGCGTGCAACCCCTATCTGGCGTACTCGGTCATCCTGGCCGCCGGCCTCAAGGGCATCGAGAAGGGCTACGAGCTCCCGCCTCCCGCCGAGGACAACATCTGGCAGCTCTCGGACGCCGAGCGCCGCGCGGCCGGATACGCCCAGCTCCCGCAGAACCTCGGGGAGGCGCTGGCGGAGATGGAGAAATCGGAACTTCTGCCCGAAGCGCTCGGAGAGCACGTTTACGACTTCTTCCTTCGCAACAAACGTGTTGAATGGGATAACTACCGCAGCGCGGTGACCCCGTACGAGCTGCGGACCCTGCTTCCGGTTCTCTAGACGAAGGAGACCTGATGGTGCGGCGACCGGTGTTCCGAGTTCTGACGACATTGGTCGCCGCGACCATCGCGGCGAGTGCCGCGCCGGCGGCGTCCGCCACCGGGAAGCCACTCGATCTCGACTCCGCCGACATCCCCGCGCTCCAGGCCCGGATGTCGTCCGGACGGCTGACTGCGGTCAGTCTGACCTCGGCTTATCTCGATCGCATCCACAAGGTCGACCGCAAGGTGAACGCGGTCATCGCGGTCAATCCGGCCGCGATCGCGCAAGCCGCGGAGAGTGACGTCCGGCGTCGCGCCGGCAAGACCCTCGGACCGCTGGACGGCATCCCCGTCCTGGTGAAGGACAACGTCGACACCCGCTCCATGCAGACGACGGCGGGGTCGCGCGCGCTGCGCAGCAAGCCCGCGAAGGACGCGACCCTGATCCGCCGTCTGCGTGACGCGGGCGCGGTCGTCCTCGGCAAGGCGAACCTGTCCGAATGGGCGAACTTCCGCGCCGCCAAACCCACTTCCGGGTGGTCGGGCGTCGGTGGGCAGACGAACAACCCGTACGTGCTCGACCGCAACCCGTGTGGGTCGTCCGCCGGATCCGCCGCCGGTATCGCCGCGTCACTCGCCCAGGTGGCGATCGGCAGTGAGACCGACGGTTCGATCGTCTGCCCGGCCGGGATGACCGCGACGGTGGGGCACAAACCGAGCCTCGGCCTGGTCAGCCGCACCGGTGTGGTGCCGATCTCGGCCGAACAGGACACCGCCGGCCCGATGGCCAGGCACGTCGTCGACGTCGCGCTCACCTTGTCCGCGCTGCAGGGCCGTGACCCGAGCGACCCGGCCACCGGCGCGTACCCGCCGAATCAACCGACCGACTACGCCGCGCACCTCCGGCCCGGCGTGCTGAAGGGCTCCCGGATCGGTCTCTGGCGCCTGCCCGTCCTCGGCCCGGACGTCGACGCCGTCATGACGAAGACCAGGAACTCGCTGGTCAAGGCCGGTGCCGAGGTCGTCGAGGTGACGCCGCCGTACCAGGCCAGGCTCGGTGAACTGGAGTTCCCCGCGCTGCTCACCGAGTTCCACCGGGACATCGATCGCTACCTGGCCACGCGCCCCGAAGGCCCGCGCGACCTCGCCGCGCTCATCGAGTACAACCGGTCGGACCCGCTGGAGCAGACCTGCTTCGCCGGGCAGGAACTCTTCGAACAGGCGCTCGCCGCGCCCGGCCCGTCCGATCCCGGCTACCAGGCCATGCGCCGCGAACTCACCGATCTGGCGAAACGCTCGATCGACGAGACTCTCGCGAAATACCGCCTCGACGCGATCGCCGCGCCCACGAACCCGCCTGCCTGGAAGACCGACTGCAAGACCGGTGACAACGACGTGATCCCGTCGTCGACGCCGGCCGCGGTCTCGGGCTACCCCGCGGTGACCGTGCCCGCGGGATTCGTCGGCGAGCTGCCGGTCGGTGTCTCGTTCATGGCGGGGCAGTGGACGGACGCCCGAGTGCTCGCCTACGCGGCCGACTTCGAGCGCGTCGCGCCCGCCCGCAAACCGCCCCGCTACCTGAAGACCGTCGGATGAGGGGGGTTCATACCGGCTGACCTGCGGCGATGTCGTTAAGTGACCCCCCTGTTTTCAGGGGGTTCCGGGGCATGTAATCTTCTCTTCGTCGCCAGGAACACCGGGCCGCCGGGGCCGAAAGCCCCGAGGCCAGGCGCCAGGGCCGAGCGGGTTGACACTGCGAACCGGACCAGGTAATGTTCAGCGTCGGCCCACGAGCGGCCGCCGACCCCCTACGACTAACAGCGTAGGATTCGGCATGCTCGACCAAAAAGCTTGTGAATATCGCTTTGAAACAAAGCGTGTTGCTTGAGAACTCAACAGTGTGCTAGTGAACTAAGCCAGTAGAGCTTATGTATTAAGAACCTCGTTTTGGGGTTCCTTTGAGAGCATTAAA
>NZ_JBHVKW010000063.1:0-51404 GCF_042797905.1 Amycolatopsis sp. NPDC057786 | reverse complement strand
GTGCGCCCCTGGCTGTTCACCGCGCTGCGCAACCTGGTCATCGACAACCACCGCGCCCGCCAGGGCCGGCGCCGATCCACAGGGCGGCGGCACCGCTTCTCCCCACATGCGATGAAGGGGCCTTTCATAGCAAATTTTGCGATGAAAGGCCCCTTCATCGCGCTTGAGAGCTACACCGTCAGGATCGACCGCAGTCCGCCGACCTCGGCCATCCGGCGCTCGGCCAGCCGGTCGGCCGCCGTCGCCGGCGGTACCCCGTCGGCCTTGGCCAGCGCGAACACCGCCTTGGTGGTGTCGAAGATGGCCGTCGTCTTGCGCTTGGCGCGCGCGAAGTCGAAGCCGTGCCGCTCGTCGTCGACCTGGATGACGCCACCGGCGTTGACCAGGTAGTCCGGCGCGAAGAGGATGTCGCGGTCGTCGAGCAGCTTGCCGACGCCCGGATGCGCGAGCTGGTTGTTGGCCGCGCCGCAGACGATCTTGGACCGGAGCACGCCGACGGTCTCGTCGGTGAGCACCCCGCCCAGCGCGCACGGCGCGAAGACGTCGAGCTCGGTGCGGATCAGCGTGTCGATGTCGGCGACGACCTCGACGCCGGGGTACGCCGCGCGGGTGCGTTCGATCGCCGCGGGCGAGACGTCGGTGATGACCACCTGCGCGCCCGCCTCGATCAGGTGCCCGACGAGGATGTGCCCGACCTTGCCGACCCCGGCGACGCCGACCTTGCGGCCCGCGAGGTCCGGGACACCCCAGACGGCGTCCGCGGAGGCACGCATTCCCTGGTAGGTACCGAAAGCGGTGAGCACCGAGGAGTCGCCGGCGCCGCCGTTCTCCGGCGAGCGGCCCGTGACGAACTCCGATTCGCGGGCGACGATGTCCATGTCCTGCACGTAGGTGCCCACGTCGCAGGCGGTGATGTAGCGGCCGCCCAGCGACTGGACGAACCGGCCGAAGGCGCGAAGCAGCGCTTCGGTCTTGTGCTTCTGGGGGTCGCCGATGATGACGGCTTTGCCGCCGCCGAGGTCGAGCCCGGCGAGCGCGTTCTTGTAGGCCATCCCCTTCGACAGCGCGAGGACGTCGGCGAGGGCCGCGTCTTCGGATTCGTAGGGGTAGAACCGGGTCCCGCCCAGCGACGGCCCGAGCGCCGTCGAGTAGATCCCGATGATGGCCTTCAGGCCGGTGGCCTGGTCCTGGCAGAAGACGACCTGTTCATGGCCCGTTCCCTGGCCGAACACTTCGGTCACTGTGGTGACTCCTTGTCCTGGAGTGCACGCTGCTTGTGGCTCACGTGCGAAGTTCCTGCAACAAGGCACGGTCCCCGACGAAGGTCGTCCGGCGGCGACGGTGCCACATCGCAAACCTAGATCGCCCCGGTCCGTTCGCCAAGCCGGGGTCGAGCCGTCTCAGCCGTCGACGACCTCTTTCAGGACGTGGAGCGCGGAGTCGAGCTGCCGGTCGGACAGATACGGTGCCGGCCCGAACCTCAGGTACGCGCCGCGGCTGTCGGTCCGGACGCCGCGTTCGCCGAGGGCGGCCTGCAGCGCTCCGGCGTCGGCGCACTTCAGCGAAAGGAATCCGCCGATGCGGTCCAGCGGCGTCTCGCGGTCACGGGTGATGACGCGCTCGGGCAGCCCGAGCTTGTCGAAGCCGTCGGCGAGGCAGCCCACCTGATGCCGCGACACCTCCCGCAGGAACTCGGGCGTGAGCCCGTGTTCGGCGAAGAACCGGAAGACGCGGGCGCCCCGGTAGTGGCTCGTCGGGTCGTAGGTCGCTCCGGCGAACCGGTCCGATCCGGAGGCGTAGGCGGTCTGGCCGGGACGGCGCTCGTCCGCGAGCGCGCCGAATTCGGCGTACCAGCCGGTGACGACCGGCCGCAGTTCCTGCGCGTGCGCGGGCATCCGCAGGAAGCAGTTGCCCTCGCCGAGCTGGAGGTACTTGTAGCCGCCGCCGAGGACCCAAGCGTTGGTGAGCCCGAGGTCGTGCAGCGAGAACGGGACGACGCCGAGCGCGTGGTAGGCGTCGACGACGAGGTTCACCGACTTCGAAAGGCAGACGTCGGCGAGATGCGCGAGACCCGGCACGAGTCGGGAGGTCTCGAACAGCACCGCCGAAACGAGCACGGCGGCGGTGTCCTCGGTGACCTCGGCCGCGACGCGTTCGGCCAGCGTGGCGACCGGCGCCGCCGGGACGCGGACCACCTCGACCCCTTCCTCGGCCAGCCTGCCCAGCTGACGGCGGAGCGTGTGGAACTCGCCGTCGGTGGTGACCAGCCGCGGACGGCGCGGCAGGTCCATCGCCGAGAGGAACCGGACCACCAGATCGTGTGTGCTGGCGCCGAGCGCGATGTCGCCGTGCGGGTCACCGAGCAGCACCCGGAACCCGGCCCGCATCTCGTCCGCCTTGGCGAAGGCCCGCGCCCACTTCGTGTCGACCTCTTCGGCAGCGTCGGCGAAGGCTTCGAGAAGGCCTTCGCGCGCGACGTCCGGCCAGGCCTGGTGCGAGTGCCCGGTGAACAGCAACCGGTCCGCCACACCGAATTCCGTGTAGTGCGCCGCGAGCGCGTTGGGATCGCGGCGGAGTTCGTCGAGGGTCGTCAAAGCCTGCTCCGCACAGCCCAGAGATCCGGGAACATCGGGGAGAAAAGCGTCGTACGCAGATAGTGCGCTCCCGACGAACCCCCCGTCCCGGTCTTGTCTCCAATGGTCCGCTCGACCATCTTCACGTGCCGATACCGCCACTCCTGCATCCCTTCGTCCAGATCGACCAGGTGCTCCGTCACGACGGACGGCCCGGTGTCGTCGCGGTAGACCCGCAACAGAACTTCTTGGAGCGCCGGAGAGGGTTCGAGTGGCTTGGTGACATCGCGCCCGGTCGGGACGTCGTACCCCTTCACCGCGAGGTAGGTGACGAAGGAGTCGAAGAGCGACGGCCGTGACATCGCGTCCGCGATCTGGGCACGCTGGTCACCGCCTTCGGGATAGTGCGCGAACACCCGCTCGTCCCGGCGGCCGAGGACGGCCTCCAGAACGCGGAACTGAGCCGACTGGAACCCGCTCGAAGCGTCGAGTCGCGCACGGAAACTGGTGAACTGGCTCGGAGTCATCGTCTCGAGCACATCGATCTGCGCGACCACCACCTTGAAGATAGTCAGGATTCGCCTCAGTGTGCGGACGGCGTGAGCGGTGTTACCCGCTTCGAGTTGCTCCTGCAGGTAAAGCGCCTCGTGGAGAACTTGTTTGAACCAAAGTTCATACACTTGGTGGATCACGATGAAGAGCAATTCGTCGTGTTCGTCGGACCGCGGATGCTGAGCGTCCAGCAATTCGTCCAGCGAAAGGTAGGATGTGTAACTCAATGCGGCCTGAGTGTCGTTCATTTTTCTGTCACCTCGTCGAAATGGCGTTGCGCCGCCGGGGCCAGCGCGTGATAGAGATCGTGGAACAGGTCGACCGCGGCCGCCCGGCTCGGCGGAGCGGGCACCAGCCCGACCGGGAGCTCCGGGTCGAGTGACGGGAAGGCGCGGAACGTGTGCGTCAGCCAGGTTCGGACCCGGAACGCCTCGGCGTCGGGCAGGTCACCCGAATACCCGCCGAAATCCCGGACGAACGCGTCGTACCGCGCGGCGAGGCCGTCGAGGTTCCACGCCCTCGCGGCGAAGCGCCGGACATCGAGCCCCGCCGACGGTTTCCCGAGCATCAGCCCGGCGTACTCGGAGACGTCCAGCTCCTCCAGCAGGGCGAGCACCTCGGCCTCACGGTCGTGCGGGGCGATCCAGGTGCCATCCTGCACGGGTCCGAAACCGAGGAAGCGCAGGCGCCGCACCAGCCGTTCCCTGGCCTGGCGGCGGCTCTCGGGGATGCTCTGCCACAGCACGGTCCACTCCCCGACCTCGCGTTCGCGCCTGCCGAGCGAGAAGATCCGGCGGTCGCCGTCCTCCAGGAGCGCGATCGTGCGGCGGGTCAAGGAGTAGTGGACGAGCCTGCCCGCCTTGTGTCTCGCGAGCAGATCGCGCCGGGCGAGCCTGGCCAGGGCGATCCGCGCGGCGCCGTCGGAGAAGCCGAGCCCGGCGAGCACGCCGACCAGGCCGCCTGACCAGATACGGCGGCTCTCACGCGGCGACACGTAGGTGCCGAGCAGCGTCATCACCAGTTCCTGGGGACCTGGGTCGCCGTGGGGCGCGGCCGATTCGGGCATACGAGCAACTCTATACACCCCAGGCCGCTGCGGTGTAGCTTGAATCGGGTGACGTACTTCGCGGAGTTGAGCTCACCTCAGGTCGCCGCGCTCGCGTCCGACGAGCGCGTTCCCGTGCTGCTGCTGCCGGTGGGCGCCGTCGAGCCGCATGGACCGCACGCGCCGCTGGGCACCGACCCCCTGATCTCACGCGGGATGTGCGAGCGCGCCGCCGCGCGGCTGGCGGGTGATCCCGGTGTCCGGGTGCTGATCCTGCCCGAGGTGCCGTACGGGGTGACGCGGTTCGCCGCCGGGTTCGCGGGCGGCATCTCGATCGGCGAAGAGACCCTGTACGCGCTGCTGACCGAGATCTGCGGCGCGCTCACCGAACAGGGCCTCACCCGGATCCTGCTGGTCAACAACCATTTCGAGCCGGCACATCTGGCGGTACTGCGGCGCGTGGCCGAGGCGGCGGGCGTCGGCTTCGTCGATCTGGTCCGCCGCCGGTACTCCGCCCGGCTCACCGACGAGTTCCGTTCCGGCGAATGCCATGCCGGGCAGTACGAAACGTCGCTGGTGCTCGCTGACCGGCCGGACCTCGTCGACGCCGCCGTCCAGCGCGACTTGCCGCCGGTCCACGTCGACCTGGCTCGCACCGGCGTCACGGACTTCGCCTCGGCCGGGATGACCGAGGCGTACTGCGGAACCCCAGCCCAGGCGACCGCCGATGAAGGCGAGAAGACCTTCTCGGTGCTCACCGACATCCTGGTCGAAGCGATCCGGGAACTGGTATGACCTTCAATCTGGCGACCCATTTCGTCGACCGCCTCCCCGGCGAGCGGACGGCGTTGCTGTGCGGCGACGAGGAAGTCACCTACGCGGATCTGGCGGCCCGGGTGAACCGCGCCGGGAACGTGCTGCGGGAGCTGGGTGTCCGAAGTGGACAGCGGGTCCTGTTGGCGCTGAACGACGGCGTGGAGTTCGTGGCCGTCTGGTACGGCGCGCAGAAGATCGGCGCGGTCACCGCCGAGGTGTACTCCTTCCTGCAGCCCAAGGATTACGCGTATTACCTGGACTACACCGGGGCCGTCGTCGTCATCGCGGACGGCTCGACGTTGCCCGCGCTCCGGGAAGCCGGCGCGCGGAACCTGTTGGTGGTCGGCGATGTCGCGCTGGAGCCCGGCGAGCACTCGTTCGACTCGCTGGCCGCGGCGGCGTCGGCCGAGTTGGAAGCCGCGCCGACCACCTTGGACGACGTCGCGATCTGGAAGTTCACCACCGGGAGTACCGGCTCCCCCAAAGCGTGCGTGCATCCGGCGCGCAGCGCGCTGGAGAGCTTCGACCGGTACGCGCTCGGCGTGCTCGGCCTCCGCGAGGACGACCGCGTGCTGGCCGTGCCGAAACTGTTCTTCGGCTACGCGCGCGATCTGACCGCGTTGTTCCCGTTCGGCGTCGGCGCGTCAGGGATCGTGTTCCCGCAGCGCAGCACCGCCGAACTGCTGTTCTCCCTGATCGAACGCTACCGGCCGACGATCCTGGTCAACGTGCCGACCATGATGAGCGCGATGATCGCCCATCCGGCGGCGTCCACTGTGGACATGAGCTCGCTACGGCTCGCGACGTCGGCGGGCGAGGCGCTGCCTTCGGAGCTGCATCGCAAGTGGGACAACCTGTTCGGTGTCCCGGTGATCGACGGGATCGGTTCGTCGGAGGCGTACCATATCTACCTTTCCAACGTGCCCGGCGCGCAGCGGGTCGGCAGCCTCGGCCGCGAGGTACCCGGTTACACCGCTCGCGTTCTGGACGAGAGCGGCGATCCCTTACCGGATGGGGAAATCGGCACCTTGGAGGTGACCGGCCCGACCATCGCGCGCGAGTACTACGGGGACGCGGAGAAGACCGCGCGGACGTTCCGCGGCGACACCCTGCGCACGGGCGACCTGTTCAGCCGCGACAGCGACGGGTACTTCCACCACCACGGCCGCGCCGACGACCTGCTGAAGGTGTCAGGCGTGTTCGTCGCGCCGAGCGAGATCGAAGACTGTCTCATCGGCCATCCCGCGGTCGTCGACTGCGCGGTACTCGGCGTGACTGTCGACGGCCTGGTCGTCCCGCGGGCGTGCGTCGTCCTGGCGGAGGGCGCGTCCGCCACGGCCGAAGAGCTGAAGGACCACGCTCGTGCCCATCTGGCGAAGCACAAGTACCCGCGCGAAGTGGTGTTCGTGACCGAACTCCCCCGCACCGCCAACGGAAAACTCGATCGGCGCGCGCTGCGCCGGGTGGAGGCAGAGTGAGCAGGATCGTCGTCGTCACCGGCGGGACCCGTGGGATCGGCGCGGCCATCGCCGCGCGGTTCCGGGCCGCCGGCGACAAGGTGCACGCGCCCGGCCGGGCCGACTGTGACGTCACCGACGAAGACGCCGTCGCACGGTACTTCGACGGTCTCGGCCCGGTGGACGTGCTGGTGAACAACGCCGGTATTTCGGCGAGCGCGCCGCTGGCGAAGACGTCGCTGGAGCAGTGGCGGAGCCAGTTCGAGGTCAACGCGACCGGTGCTTTCCTGTGCACACGGGCGGTTCTGCCCGGTATGCGGTCGCGCGACGCCGGCCGGATCGTCACCGTCGCCTCGACGGCGTCGCATATCGGCTATCGCTACACGGCCGGGTACACCGCGTCGAAACACGCCGCCGTCGGCCTGATGCGGGCCACCGCCGCGGAGCTGGCGGGCACCGGCGTCACCGCGAACGCCGTCTGCCCGGCCTTCGTGCGCACCGACATGACGGCCGCGTCGGTCGCCCGGATCCAGGAACGGACCGGCCGCGACGAAGCAGGCGCGGAAGCCGCCCTCGCCGCCGCGTCCCCGCTCGGCCGCCTGCTCGAACCCGACGAGGTCGCCCACGCGGTGACCTTTTTCGCGGCGCCCGAAGCCGCCGCGATCAACGGACAGACACTCGTCCTCGATGGAGGTGGGATCCAGTCATGAGCCCGTTCCGCGCCACGCCGCCGATCACGACGGACTGGGAGCACTTCGAGTTCACTGTGGACGATGGTGTCGCCACGGTCACCCTGAACCGCCCCGAAAAACTGAACGCGCTCACCTTCGACGTCTACGCGGACCTGCGCGACCTGCTGGCCGAGTTGCCGCACCGCGGCGACGTCCGGGTGCTGGTCGTCACCGGCCGGGGACGCGGCTTCTGCTCCGGCGGCGACGTCGAAGAGATCATCGGCGAGTTGCAGAAAATGGAGTCCGCCGAGCTGCTGGAGTTCACGCGCATGACCGGGGCGGTGGTGAAGGCGCTACGGGAATGCCCCATCCCGGTGATCGCCGCGGTGAACGGCATCGCGGCGGGTGCGGGTTCGGTGATCGCGCTGGCGAGCGACTTCCGGCTGCTGGCGTCCTCGGCGAAGTTCGCCTTCCTGTTCACGAAGGTCGGCCTGGCCGGCGCGGACATGGGCTCGGCGTACCTGCTGCCGCGGCTGGTTGGCCTGGGCCGGGCGACCGAGTTGCTGATGCTGGGCGACAAGATCGACGCGACCCGCGCGGAGGCGATCGGGCTGGCCTCGAAGGTGGTTCCCGACGATGAGCTTGCCTCCGAGGCTTCTTCTCTGGCGCGACGTTTGGCCGACGGACCGGCGTTGGCGTACAGCACGACGAAGGTGCTGCTGACTCGGGAGCTGGACATGGACCTGGGGAGTTCCATCGAGCTGGAGGCGATCACGCAGGCTTTGCTGATGACGGCGAAGGACCATGGAGAGTTCTATGCGGCCTGGACCGCTGGGCGTTCGCCTCAGTGGACCGGTCGGTGACCTCCTTCCCCTTCCCCGCTTAGTCGGCCAAATGCGGGTTTCCGGGGTCGCCGCATTTAGTCGACTAAGTGCGGCGACCCCCGGTCGTGACCGGACCGGCGAGGCCCGACCGTGTGGATTTCGGGACGTTAGATGACCCGAAACCCACACAGTCCTGCCCGAATGGGCCGGTCATGCACCCAACGTTCCGCATTTAGTCGGCTGACCGCGGAGGCGAAGCACCAGCAGCGCCCAGTAGCCGTTCCGCCAGCACCCGGCACCGCTCCCCCAGCTCCGCCGGTTCGATCACCTCGAACGCGTGCCCCAGCACCACCACGTGCATCAGCAGGAAGTCGAGATCACCGGCCCCGCTCACCACCTCGCACCGCGAACGTCCCCGTTCCCGCACCACCGCCGCCGACGCCGGGATCTGAGAACGCACGACCGGAGCGGGCGCGTGCACCAGGAATCGCGCCTGGTGCCGGTAGACCCGGCTGGCGATGTTCTCCTGCACGTAGGCCGCCGCGTCGGGTGCCGGGCGCGGCCGGAAACGCCACGATCGCGCGGAAACCTCGGTCATCCGATCGACCCGGAAGGTGCGCCAGTCGTCGCGGTCGAGGTCGTAGGCGAGCAGATACCAGCGCCGTCCCGAAGCCACCAGCCGATACGGCTCGACCCGCCGCACCGTGGAACCCGAGGAGGACGGATACGCGAAGCCCGCCTCGACCTCGTCGCGGCAGGCGCGCGCCAGGGTCATGAGTACGTCGGGATCGATCGGCGCGTGGCTTCCGTCGAAGGCAACCACCGAGCCGGACAGCGCGCTCACCTCGTGGCGCAGCCTGGTCGGCAGCACCCGGTCGAGTTTCGTCAGCGCCCGGAGCGTGGCCTCACCGCTGCCAGCGCCGGCGAGCAGCGAGACCGCGGTGGCGATCGCCTCCTCGTCGTCCAGCAGCAGCGGCGGCATGTCGTGGCCGGGCCCGAGCTGGTAACCGCCGCCGACCCCGTTGCTGGCCTGCACCGGATACCCGAGCGCGCGCAGGCGTTCGACGTCGCGCCGGATCGTGCGCGGCGTGACACCGAGCCGTTCGCCCAGTTCCGGGCCGGTCCACACGGCGCGCTGCTGGAGCAGGCCGAGCAGGGTGAGCACCCGCTCGGTCGTCCCGCGCTCGTCCTCCATGTCACCCACTGTGCCAGAGATAGCGGACCGATCCTGTCCGCTAGGCGTGTCAGAGTGGTCCCATGAACCGCAAGAGCCGCGAATTCCAGGTCAGCTTCGACGCCCTCGACCCGAAGGCCCTCTCGATCTTCTGGCGTGACGCCCTGGGTTACGTCCACCCCGGCCCTCCCGGGGTGGAGGTGCCCGAAGGCACCGACCCGCTGGACGCGTGGGCCGAGTTCCTCGAGCGGGTCGGCGTGCCCGAGGATCAGCGCAACACCCGCTCCGCCCTCGAAGACCCGGACGGCGAAGGCCCGAGGATCTTCTTCCAGCAGGTCCCGGAGGACAAGATCGCGAAGAACCGCGTCCACCTCGACCTCCGCGCGGCGCCCGGCCTCGTGGGAGACGAGCGCATGGCGGCGCTCGAAGCCGAGTGCGACCGGCTCGTCGCCTTGGGGGCGAAGCGGATTCAGCGCTTCGAGCCCGAGGAGCCGCTGAGCCTCGGCTTCATCGTGATGAACGACCCGGAGGGCAACGAATTCTGCCTAGACTGAGGTGACGGCGATCGCGTTGTCCTCCAGCGAGCCGAAGTAGAGCGTCCCGGCCCGCTCGCGGACGCCGACGAGCACATGGAACCCGTCGATCTCCCCGCGTAGTTCGTGGACCTGCTTCCCGTCCGGAGTCACGCCTCGCACCCCGCATTCCCGCGCGGGTGCGGGCTGCAGGGCCGTCGGCAGCGCCCGGACGCCGGCCCGCAAGGGCGCGGGGAGCTTCTGCACCAGGGAAAGCGCGGGCACCTTCGGGCTCGCCACGGTGATCCAGATCAGCCCGTCGCTGCCGGTCGAGATGTTGTCGGGATACCCCCACAGGTCGTCGACGAGGTAATCCCGCGTGCCCGCCTTGTCTCCCGTGAGCCACACGCGCGCGACCCGGTAGGCGCCGGTCTCGGCGACGGCCACATAGGACTCGTCGGGCGGCAGCGCGACCCCGTTGGCGAACTGGAAACCGTCGGCGAGCTGCTCGATCTTCCCGTCCGGCGTGCGCCGCAGGAGCCGTCCGCCGCCGGTCTGCTCGATCAGGTCGTCGCGCCATTTCTCGATGCCGAAGCGGCGCGACGAGTCGGTGAAGTAGATCGTGCCGTCGGAGGCGACGGCGGCGTTGTTGCAGAACACGAAGTCGAGTCCCACCGCCGAAGTCGCCAAGGTGGTGATCGGACCGCCCGCGAGTGGCATGGTGAGCAGACCGGCCTTGGCGTCGCAGATCAGGAGGTCGTCGCCGTAGAACTCCAGCCCCAGCGGGCGGCCGCCGGTGTCGCCGAGGACGTCGATCCGCCTGCCGTCCGGTGTGACGCGCAGGATCCGCCCATCGTCGACGCCGGTGTAGATCCGCCCCTGGTCGTCGACCACGACGTCTTCGGGACCGTGCCCGTTGACCGGGATGACCGTGACCTCGCCGAACGCCATCGCGTGTCTCCTAGCGATAAGTGAGTAGTTCCGCGGCTTCCGCCTCGAAATGCGGATGTTCGTTGAACGACAACAAGGTCACGCCGCCTCGGCCGGACACCAGTTTGGTGACGCCCGCGTTCACGGTGACCCGGTTCAGCTTCAACAGCCCCGCTTCCGGCGTGCCCATGAGCGCGCCGCAGACCGTCGCGATCACGCCGCCGGAGCTGAAGACCACGGCGTGTTCGCCTTTGCCCAGCGACGCCACGACGTCGGCCAGCGCGCCCTTGACCCGGTCCAGGAACTGAGGCCAGGTTTCGGCACACGGACCGGACTCTCCCGCCGAGACCCAGGCGTTCAGCGCACCGTCCAGAGCGGCCTGATACGCCCGCGAGTCGGTCTGCTGGACCCCGGCGGCGTGGTGCTTCGCGATGTCGACGTGGTCGTACTCGTTCCAGCGGTCGTCCTCGACGACGGCGATCCCGGAGCCGAGCACCTTCAACGCCGTCGCGGCCGTGTCCCGTTGGCGGGCAAGGGAACCCGCTCGCACCTGGGTGAATTCGACACCACGCCGTAGCAGTTCCTCACCGACCACAGTGGACTGTTCGAAGCCGCGCGGCGAGAGCTGGTCGTAGTTCTCCGCGCCGAACGACGCCTGTCCATGCCGGACCAGGTAGATCGCACCCATCTACGCGTGCCCTCCTCGGATGATGCGGCGGCAACGCCCATCGAGGTAGCCGACGAACTGCCACAGATCCTCGAACGCCGGATTGGTCGTCTGTCCACTGTGGAACCGGTAGTAGATCTGCTGGATCACCACCGCGAGCCGGAACAGGCCGTACACCTCGTAAAACGTCCAGTCGCCGATCGCGAGGCCGGAACGTTCCGCGTACCGCCGCACGAACTCCTCGCGCGTGTACATCCCGGGCACGTGCGTCGGCTGGCGGCGGCTGAGCTTCATGACGTCGTCATCGTCGTCCTGCACCCAGTACGCCAGGGTGCTGCCCAGTTCCATCAGCGGATCGCCGAGGGTGGCCATCTCCCAGTCGAGTACGCCGACGATGTCCAGATCGTCGTCGAGCACCAGGTTGTCGAGCCGGTAGTCGTTGTGGATCAAGCAGATCTTGACCTCGGACGGCTGATTGTCCTTCAGCCACGCCATCACCTCGGCGCAGTCCGGGACGTTCTCCGTGCGCGCCTTGAGGAACCGCTCCGACCAGCCGCGCACCTGGCGCTCGACGTAGCCGGCGCCCTTGCCGAGGTCGGCGAGCCCCGCGGCCTCGACGTCGACGGCGTGCAGCTCGACCAGCCTGTCGACCACCTTGCCGCACAGCTCGCGCGCACCGTCCGGCGACAGTTCGAGACCGGCGGGCAGATCTCCGCGCAGGATCAGGCCTTCGAGCCGTTCCATCACGTAGAAGTCGCCGCCGAGCACGGTTTCGTCGTCGCAGAAGGCGAGAACCTCGGGCACGTACGGGAACACGGGCCGCAACCCCTGCTGGACCCGGAACTCGCGGCGCATGTCGTGCGCGGAGGCGGCCTTGTGCCCGAGGGGCGGGCGCCGCAGGATCAGCTCGCGATCCGGGTAAGTCAGCAGGTACGTGAGATTCGAGGCACCGCCGGGGAACTGGCGGACCGCGGGCGGCGCGTCGCCGAGCCCGGGCACCCGCCCGGCCAGCCAGGCGTGCACCGCGGCCGGGTCGAACGAGTCCTCGCCGCGTACCTCGACGGTCTTGTCCGGGGCCACCGTCATCCGAACTTCTTCAGCAACGGCGCCGGGACGAACGGGAAGAGCTTCGAGAGCACACTCCACGGCCACGTCGGCACGAACGCCTTCGCCGTCTCGGATTCGATCGCCTTCACCAGGGCCTGCGCGCCAGGCTCCGCCCTGACGGCGCCCGGGAGCTTCGAGATGTCTTCGTTCATCTCCGATTCGATGAACCCGGGATGCAGCGTGGTGACCTTGATCGGCGTCTTCAACAGCTCGATCCGGGTGCCTTCGGCGAACGACGAGATTCCCGCCTTCGAGGCGGCGTACGCGGTGGCGTTGCCGGGCACGCCGCGAAGCGCGAGGAAGGAGGAAACGACCACCAGGTGGCCGTTCTTCTGCTTGCGGAAGATGCCGACGGCGGCCTCGATCTGGGCGGCCGCGGCGAGGAAGTTCGTCTGGAGCGTCTGGCGGTTGGCGTCGAACCGGCCGGTGCCGATCCGCTGCCCCTTGCCGAGCCCCGCGTTCACGATCACGCGGTCGAGGGAGCCGAGTTCCTCGCGGAACTCCTCGAAGACGGCGAAGACCTGGTCGTGGTCGTTCACGTCCAGCTTCCGGGTGACGACGGTGATACCGGGATACGCCTTCTTGAGTTCCGCGGCGAGCGCTTCGAGCCGGTCGACCCGGCGGGCGGCCAGCGCCAGGTTGCGGCCTCTGGCGGCGTACTGCCTGGCCATTCCCTCGCCGAGTCCGGAGCTCGCCCCGGTGATCAGGATGTTCTTCCGCAGGACCATGGACTGGAGCTTACCCGTTGGTAACAACTCTGGGAGCCCCTCGGACAGGGGCTGCCCCCGGCGCCTGGAGTACGCCGGGGGCAGCCTGTCCGAAAGGGTCTTACTTGACCTGGAGCAGCTTGTTCGCCGTTCCACCGGTCGGGTTGCTGATCTTGCCGTCCGCGGCGGCGCCGACCAGGCCTTCGGCGACCTGGGCCGGGGTGGCCTCGGGGTTCGCCGAGAGGTACAGCGCGGCGGCACCGGCGACGTGCGGCGCGGCCATCGAGGTACCGCTGATGGTGTTGGTGGCGTCGTCACCGGTCGCCCACGACGAGGTGATGTCGACACCCGGCGCGTACAGGTCCACGACCGAACCGTAGTTCGAGAAGCTGGCCTGCTTGTCGGTCTTGTCGCTGGCGGCCACCGTGATGGCCTCCTTCACCCTGGCGGGCGAAGTGGTACCGGCGTCGGAGGACTCGTTGCCCGCCGCGAGCGCGAAGGTCACGCCCTTGTCGATGGCGCCCTTGACCGCCGCGTCGAGTGCGTCGTCCGCGCCGCCGCCCAGGCTCATGTTGGCGACCGACGGGCCCTTGGCGTTCGCCGCGACCCAGTCGACACCGGCGACGACACCCTCGGTGGTGCCACTGCCGTTGGCGTCCAGCACGCGGACGCCGACGATCTTCACGCCCTTGGCAAGGCCGTGGTCCGTGCCGCCGATGGTGCCGGCGACGTGCGTGCCGTGACCGTGCTCGTCGTTGGGGGTGTCGTCGTTGTCGACGAAGTCCTTGCCACCGGTCGCGCGGTCACCGAAGTCCTTGTGCGAACCGCGGACACCGGTGTCGATGACGTAGGCGGTGACGTTGTCGGCCTTCGTCGGGTAGGTGTACTTGTCGTCGAGCGGCAGGTCGGCCTGGTCGACGCGGTCCAGGCCCCACGACGGCGGGTTGTCCTGGGTCTCGCTGATCTTGAACGTCTTGTTCTGGACGACGTACGCGACCTGCGGGTCGGCCGCGAGACGCTTCGCGGCGGCCTCGTCGGCCTTGATCGAGAAGCCGTTCAGCGCCGAACCGAACGTGCGGGACAGCGTGGTGCCGTACTGACCGGTGAGGCCCTGCGCCTTGGCGGCCACGTTCGCGGTGATCTCGTTCGCCGCGGCCACGCCCTGGCCGACCGCGGTGGGCTTGAGGACGACGATGTAGCTGCCGGCGACCGCGTTGGCCGCACCCGCGCCGCGGATCTCACCCTGCTGCTCGGCGTTGGCCGCACCCGCGCCGAACGTGGCGACCGCCGCGGTCACACCGGCGAGGGCGACTCCCGCCACGAGGCCGCTACGGGTCTTTCGGGACTTCAGGTTCTTCCGGGACTTGCTCACTGGTTC
The DNA here is from genome assembly GCF_042797905.1 of Amycolatopsis sp. NPDC057786. Taxonomy (NCBI): domain Bacteria; kingdom Bacillati; phylum Actinomycetota; class Actinomycetes; order Pseudonocardiales; family Pseudonocardiaceae; genus Amycolatopsis; species Amycolatopsis sp. NPDC057786. The sequence continues at coordinate 36,991 of NZ_JBHVKW010000063.1, read as the reverse complement.
CCTTCCTGCCGCGCCGTGCGGATCACCCGGGAGGATGATCGTTGTTGAGAGCCATGCAAGCCGGTGCCCAGGTGGCGGGCAATGATTCACAGTTACCAGTACTAGGCCATACGGCGTAACGGCGCTCGTCCGGAAAGTCGTTTTCGCCTGGCAGAAGGCGCCCCTGAAGCGTTACCTCAGACTGTTAAAGTTATTCGTGTTGTTATCAACCGGGCGGTGTCAGGGAACGGCAGACGGGGGCGGTCGGGCAGCATATGGTGGCGGGGAGCGCGGCGGACCGAGTGACCACGGACGATGAAGACCAGCCGCGTACCGCGTTCGCCACCGCGTTGAGATCGGCCATCGCCACCAGCGGCCTGAGCCTCGACCGTATCCAGGCGCGGCTGCTCGCGCGCGGCGCGTCGGTGAGCGTGACCGCGCTCAGTTACTGGCAATCGGGCAAACGTCAGCCGGAACGGCAGAGTTCGCTGTCCGCGGTCCGGGTCCTCGAAGAGGTCCTGGCGATCCCCGCCGGCTCGCTGCTCAGCTTGCTGCCGCCGCCGCGACCGCGCGGGGCGTCGTCACGCCGCAGCCGGGCGACCACCGAACAGCCGCTGACCTTCCCGCTCGAAGCGCTCCAGGCGTTGCTGGAGAAGGTCGGCGCGCCCAACGCGCTCGAACAACACCATCAGCTGAAACTCGTCGGCCTGCACGACCTGTGCGAGATCGCCGAGGACGGCGGGCAGCGCGCGGTGACCGCGCGGGCGGTGTTCCAGGCGGGCGCGGACGGGCAGGACCGCTGGCTGCTGGTCTACGCCCAGGGCGATCCGGAGGCCGGGCCGCCGGTGCTGAACACGCTGCGCAACTGCCACGTCGGCCGCGCCGAGGTCGACGACGAGCACGGGCTCACGGTCGCCGAACTGCTCTTCGACCGGCCCATCGACCGCGGCGAGACACACCTGATCGAGTACTCGCTGACCAACCCGGGGCCGCCGTACCCGGAATGCCGGAACACGCATTACCGCGAGTTCCGGCGTCCCGTGCGCGAGTACCTGCTGGAGGTCCGGTTCGCGCCGGGCACCGTCCCGGCGAAATGCTGGCAGTACAGCGCCCACGGTGCCTCGGCGGGGCCGAGGGACCGGAAGGAACTCAAACCGGACCAGGGCAACGGCGTCCACGCCGTCGCGCTGGACTTCGGCCCCGGCGTCTTCGGTATCGACTGGGAGTACTGAAGGCACCTACGTGGATTCCGGCCGCGGTCATTCCCAGCCCCAGTCCGTGAAGGCCACCTTCCGCGGTACATGAAGGACCCCATCCTTGCGCCTAGGTACAGGAAGGGGGCCTTCATGTACTTCCGGCCGTCGCCTCAGTGCAGCTTGTTGCGCAGCACCTTCCCGGTCGCGTTGCGCGGCAGCTCGTCGAGGAATTCCACGTCGCGCGGCACCTTGTACCGGGCGAGGTTGGCCCTGACGTAGTCGCGCACGCCGTCGACGTCCAGATCCGACTTCTCGGCCCGGACCACGAATGCCTTCAGCCGCTGCCCGAACTCGGGATCGTCGACGCCGACGACGGCGGCTTCGATGACGTCCTCGCGTTCGACGAGAAGGTTCTCGACCTCGATCGGGAAGACGTTCTCACCGCCGGAGACGATCATTTCGTCGTCGCGGCCGTCGATGAACAGCAGGCCGTCCTCGTCGAAATGGCCGACGTCGCCGCTGGAGAGCAGTCCGTCGATGATCTCCTTGTTACGCCCGTCGGTGTAACCCTGGAAGCTCAGCCCGCTGCCGACGAACACCCGGCCGGTGACGTGCGGCTCGGTGATCTTGCCGCCCTTTTCGTCGTACAGCGCGACCTTGCAGCCCACCGGCGCGCGGCCGACCGTGCCCGGCGCCTTGCGCCAGTCCTCGGGGGTCGCGACCGTCGCGACCGCGACCTCGGTGGAGCCGTAGAGGTTGTGCACGACGTCGCCGAACGCGGCGGTCGCGCGGTTGCCCAGATCCGGTGACAGCGCGGAGCCGGCGACGAAGATGATCCGCAGGCACGAGGTGTCGTATTTGGCGCGGATCTCCTCGGGCAGGTCGACGATCCGCTGCAGCATCGTCGGCACGAGGACCAGCGTGGTGCACCGGTTCTCCGCGACGCCGCGCAACGTCTCCTCCGGCACGAACTTGCGCCGCATGACGACCTTCGAACCGAGCGCGAAGGACAGGATGAACTGCGACAACCCGGTGCCGTGGAACAGCGGCGCGCCCATGTAGGTCGCCTCACCGGTCCGCAGCGGGATGCGGTCGAGGAACTGCGCGGAGGCGAGCGCGGAGGTGTGCGGCCGCGGCGCGCCCTTCGGTGTCCCGGTGGTGCCGCTGGTCAGCAGGATGAACCCGCCCGGTTTGGCGGGCGCGGGCCACGGGCGGTCGTCGGTGCTGGCGACCAGTTCGGTGACGATCGGGATCTCGTGCCCGGGAAGCCCGGCGTCCGAATCGACCCACGCGAGGTAGTGGTCGACGTCGCCCTCGACCGCGTCCAGCAGGTCGGTGAACTCCTGGTCGTACACGAGCGCTGTGACGCCTTCGCGCTTCGCGACGTCCGCGAGCTGTGGTTTGGCGAACCCGGTGTTCATCAGCAGCAGCTTGGCGCCGAGCTTGCCCGAGGCGAGCATCGTCAGCACGAGACCGCGGTGGTCGCGGCACAGCGCGGCGATCACCGAACCCGGGCCGAGGCCGCGTTCGGACCACGCCCTGGCCAGCGCGTTCGACTGCGTGTCCAGCTGTTTGAAGGTCAGCGGGCCGAGTTCGTCGATGATGCCGGTCGCGGTCGGGTCCCGGCGGGCGGCGATCATGTTCGCGCCGGCGAACGGGCCCCATTTGCGCACCATGACCAGCGAACGCAGGCCCTCGTCGACCCGCGGGATGGGGAGCAGGCCCGCTTGGCGCATCACGTCGATGCTGCGCACGGTCTCGGTCACCTTGCCCGCCACCAGGGTGGCGAGGCCGGTGGGGTTTCTCATCCGGGCACCTCCGTTGCTGCTGCGGCGAGACACCATGCCACCGGCACGTACCGGCGGTATGGGTTGCTACTCGACAGTAGCCGACCGATAGCGCAGGCGCACTAGCCGTCTGGTGACAGAAATGTCGGAGGGAACCACCACAATGTGAGTGTGCAGGCGATCGCAGGTCAAGAGGAGGATGGTGACTTCTCGATCGCTCTTTCCGGGCAGCCGCCGCGGCAGGGCATGAAGCTCCCGGAGTTCGTCGGCGAAGTACGGCGACTGGAGGCGGAGCACTCACCCCGATGGGTGTTCCCGTCGGTCGAAGGGACGTATCCGGCGCTGATCAAGGCGGGCGTCCGGGTGCGGCGCTGTCACGACCTGGCGCTGACCGAGGGCTTGCTCCTGGCCCACGAAGGTCGTCCACAGGAGTCACGGAGCCTGCGTGCCGCGCTGGCCAGGGCGAACGGGCAGGAAGCGCCCGCCGACGAGCCGCCGCTCTGGGCCGAGGACGACCAGCCGACGCTGTTCGAGACGCGGGGGCCGCGCCTGCCGTCCGGTGTCACGGTGATCGACGCGGCGCGCCGGGTGCTGGCAGAGCAGGAAAAGCGGGTCGCCGTCACCGAGCGTCCGGAGCGGCTCCGGTTGCTCTTCGCGGCGGAGTCGGCGAGCGCGCTGGCGGCCGCGGAGATGTCGGCCGATGGGTTGCCGTGGCGGGAGGACCTTCATTTGGCGCTGCTCGCCGAGCAGCTCGGGCCGCGTGTCCCGGCCGGGCACCGGCCGAAGCGGCTGGTCGAGTTGGCGGCGAAGATCAGCGCCGCGTTCGGCGGACGACCGGTCAATCCGGACGCCCCGGCCAGCGTCGTCCGGGCGCTCGGCCGGGAGGGCATCGAAGTCTCGTCGGCCAGGAAGTACCTGCTGCGCGACATCGACCACCCCGCCGTCCCGCCGCTACTGGAGTACAAGGAGCTCGCGCGGCTGCATTCGGCCAACGGCTGGGCGTGGCTCGACGAGTGGGTGCACGACGGCCGGTTCCGCCCGCATTACGTCGTCGGCGGGGTCGTTTCCGGCCGATGGGCGAGCCGGGGCGGCGGCGCGCTGCAGATCCCGAAGATCCTGCGGACCTGCGTCCGGGCCGATCCCGGCTGGAAACTGGTGGTCGCCGACGCCGCCCAGCTGGAGCCGCGAGTGCTGACGGCGTTGTCCGGAGACCGCAAACTGGCCGAGGTCGCCGCGGCCACGGACCTGTACGCGAGCCTCGCCGAGGCGATGTTCTCCGGAGTGCGCCGAGTGCCGGTGCCCGCGTGGGACGACAGGGACGACCGGGACCGCGCGAAGATCGCGATGCTGTCGGCGATGTACGGCGGCACGTCCGGCGAGGCGGGACCGCTGCTGGCGTTGCTGCGCACCAGGTTCCCCGACGCGGTGTCCTATGTGGAGCGCGCCGCGCAGGCCGGGGAACGCGGTGAGCGCGTCCGCTCGCGGCTCGGCCGGACGTCGCCCGCGCCGTCGGAAGCCTGGCGCGCGCTGACCGGCGGCGTCGCGGAGGACGAGGCCGGCGAGCTGAAGGCACGCCAGGCGTCCCGCAACTGGGGGCGCTTCACCCGCAACTTCGTCGTGCAGGCGAGTGCGGCGGACATGACCGCGGTCCTGCTCGCGACCCTGCGGAGCAGGCTCCCCTCCCCCGCGCATCTGGTGTTCTTCCAGCACGACGAGGTCCTGGTGCACACCCCGGCCGAGTTCGCCGACGAGGTCTCGCAATCCATTGTGGACAGCATGACCGAGGCGGCGCGGATGCTCTTCGGTCCCGCCTGCCCGGTCCGGTTCCCGCTGCACATCGCCGCCGTGGACACCTACGCCGACGCGAAGTGACCCCCGCCCCATCCCCATTCCGGGAGTTCCGCCCCATTCCGCGAGTCGTCCGTTCAATCACGCATGTCGTCCATCGGATCACGCGAGTTACGCCTCCAGTCACGCGAGTTACGCCCTTAATCACGGGAGTTCCGGCCCCGATCACGCGAGTCCCGTTGCCAGGCGATGGGACACAGGTGACCAGATGGCGAACTCGCGTGATCAGATGGACGACACGTGTGATTGAACGGACGACACATGTGATCAGAGAGCGAACTCGCGTGATTGGGGGCGTAACTCGCGGGGTCAGGAGGCGGCGGCGTCGTCCAGGGCCTTGATGACCCGCTTGAGGGAGACGGGGTGGGCGGTACCGAGCGTCTGAGCGAAGAAGCTCACCCGCAGTTCCTCGATCATCCACCGGATCTCCCGCAGCGCGGGCGACGATGTGCCGGGCGCCAGCGCGTCCAGCGCCGCCTGGTACTCGTTGCGGAGCCAGGCGATGTCGCCGGTGCGCTGGATGTCGCGCGTCGGCTCGGTCGGGAGTTTCTCCAGCCGACGTTCGATCCCCCGCAGATACCGGACGACGTGCTTCAGCCTGTCCTGCCCGGTTTCGGTGACGAAACCCTTGTGTACCAAACCATCCAGTTGCGAGCGAATATCCGCGAGCGAATCCTTCGGGCCGCGCGTGTCGGCCAGCCGGGTTTCGACGTCGTTGGCCGCGCGCAGGATCTTCTCGACGTTGGTCAGCACGTCGAGCACTCCGGCGTTCAGCCCGGCGCGCACCTTTTCCAGCAGGACGGCGAATCCGGCCTCGTCCCAGCGCGGGCCGCCGTTGTCGGCCACGAGCTTGTCGACCGCGCAATCCACACAGTCTTCGAGCAGTGCCGCCACGGAACCGTGCGGATTCCGGTTCAGCACGAGTTTCGACGAGTTGCCGAGGTTACGGGTGATGAACTTCATCGGCGACGGGATGTTCAGCCGCAGCATCCGCCGCGTGCCCGCCCACATCGACTGTTCCTGCTGGCCCGGCGTGTCCAGCAGCCGCACCGCGACGGTGCCGCCTTCGTCGACCAGCGCCGGATACGCCTTGACGTCGTGCCCGCGCTGCTTGCTCGCGAACACCTTCGGCAGCTCACCGAACGCGGGCGTCGTCAGGCCCTCGCGCTCGATGCTGTCGGCGGCCTTGGAGATCGTCGCGCGCACCTGCCCGCTCAGATCCCGTTTGAGCGCCTCGATGTCCTTGCCCTCGGACACCTTCTTGCCGCGGACGTCGACCACGCGGAAGGTCATCTTCAGATGCTCAGGGACCGCCGACAGCTGCCAGGCGTCGTCGGGGATCACCACCCCGCGCAACGCTTCCAGCTCGTCGGCGACGACGTGCAGCAGCGGCCCGTCAGCCGGGCCGACCCGCGACAGCACCAGTTTCGCGTGGTCGGGTGCCGGCACGAAGTTGCGCCGGATCGCCTTGGGCAGCGACTTGATCAGCTGCGTCACCAGCTCTTCGCGCAGGCCGGGGACCTGCCAGTCGAAGCCGTCCGGGGTCACCTGGTTCAGCACCGGCAGCGGGATGTGCACGGTGACGCCGTCGGCGTCCGCGCCCGGCTCGAACTGGTACGTGAGCTTGAAGGTCTGGCCGCCCTGGGTCCAGAAGTCCGGGTAGTCGGCCTCGCGCACACCACCGGCGGTCTCGTTGATGAGCATCGTCTTCTCGAAGCTCAGCAGGTCGGGCTGGGTGTGGCGCGCCTTCTTCCACCAGCTGTCGAAATGCCGCGCGGAGACGACGTCGGCCGGGACGCGCTGGTCGTAGAACTCGAACAGCGTCTCGTCGTCGACCAGGATGTCGCGGCGGCGAGCCCGGTTCTCCAGGTCCTCGACCTCTTCGAGCAGCGCGCGGTTCTCGCGGAAGAAGTGGTGCCTGGTCTCCCAGTCACCTTCGACGAGCGCGTGCCGGATGAACAGCTCGCGACTCACCTCTGGGTCGATCCGGCCGTAGTTGACGCGGCGGTCGGCGACGAGCGGGACGCCGTACAGCGTCACCTTTTCGAGCGCCATCACCGCGCCCTGCTTACGTTCCCAGTGCGGCTCGGAATAGTTCCGCTTCACCACGTGCCCGGCGAGCGGCTCGACCCATTCCGGCTCGATCCGCGCGTTGACCCGGCCCCACAGCCGTGAGGTTTCGACGAGTTCGGCCGACATCACGAACCGTGGCTGCTTCTTGAACAACGCCGAACCCGGGAACACCGAGAACCGCGCCCCGCGTGCGCCGAGATAGTCGCCCTTGGCCGGATCCTTGAGCCCGACATGCGACAACAGCCCGGCGATCAGCGACGTGTGCACGCGTTGCGGATCGACCGGACCGGAGGTGTTGAGGGTGATGCCGAGCGGTTTGGCCAGCTGACGCAGCTGGCTGAAGATGTCCTGCCATTCGCGGATGCGCAGGTAGTTCAGGTACTCGTTGCGGCACATCCGGCGGAACTGGTTGGTGGACAACGCCTTCTGCTGCTCGGTGACGTACTCCCACAGGTTCAGGTACGCGAGGAAGTCCGACGTCTTGTCCGCGAACCGCGCGTGCTGCTCATCCGCCGCCTGCTGCTTCTCCGCCGGCCGTTCGCGCGGGTCCTGAATGGACAGTGCGGCGGCGATGATCATCACTTCGCGGACGCAGCCGTTACGGGACGCCTCCAGCACCATCCGCGCCATCCGCGGATCGACCGGGAGCTGCGCGAGCTTGCGGCCGGTCTCGGTGAGCTTCTTGCCGTCCGACATCTCGAACGCGCCGAGCTCCTGGAGCAGCTGGACGCCGTCGGTGACCTGACGGCGATCCGGCGGCTCCACGAAGGGGAACGCCGCGATGTCGCCGAGGCCGAGCGAGGTCATCTGCAGGATGACCGACGCGAGGTTGGTCCGCAGGATCTCCGGATCGGTGAACTCCGGCCGCGCGTCGAAGTCGTCCTCGGAGTACAGCCGGATGCAGATACCGTCGGACGTCCGGCCGCAGCGGCCCTTGCGCTGGTTCGCCGACGCCTGAGACACCGGCTCGATCGGCAGGCGCTGCACCTTGGTGCGGTGGCTGTAGCGCGAGATCCGCGCGGTGCCGGGGTCGATGACGTACTTGATGCCGGGCACGGTCAGCGACGTCTCGGCGACGTTCGTCGCGAGCACGACGCGGCGCCCGGTGTGGCGCTGGAACACCCGATGCTGGTCCGACGACGAAAGCCGCGCGTACAGCGGCAGGATCTCGGTGTTGCGGAGGTCCTGTTTGGACAGCGCGTCCGCGGCGTCGCGGATCTCCCGCTCGCCGGAGAGGAACACCAGGATGTCGCCGGGTCCCTCGTGCTGCAGCTCGTCGACGGCGTCGCAGATGGCCTGCGTCTGGTCGCGATCCTGATCGGCGTCCGGGTCGTCGGGGTCGATGATCGGCCGGTAGCGGACCTCGACCGGATACGTCCGGCCGGAGACCTCCACGATCGGCGCGTCGTCGAAATGCTTGGAGAACCGCTCCGGGTCGATCGTCGCCGAGGTGATGATCACCTTGAGATCCGGGCGGCGCGGAAGGAGCTGCTTGACGTAGCCGAGGATGAAGTCGATGTTGAGGCTGCGCTCGTGCGCCTCGTCGATGATCAGCGTGTCGTACTGCCGCAGCATCCGGTCGGTCTGGATCTCGGCGAGCAGGATGCCGTCGGTCATCAGCTTGACCAGCGTGTCCTGGCCGGAGTGGTCGGTGAACCGGACCTTGTAGCCGACGGCCTCGCCCAGCTCGGTGTTCAGCTCGGAGGCGATGCGATCGGCGACCGTGCGCGCGGCCAGCCGCCTCGGCTGCGTGTGCCCGATCTGGCCCCGGATGCCGCGCCCGAGTTCGAGACAGATCTTCGGCAGCTGGGTCGTCTTCCCGGACCCGGTCTCGCCCGCGACGATCACCACCTGGTGGTCGCGGATGGCGGCGGCGATCTCGTCCTTGCGCTGGCTGACGGGCAGCTCTTCGGGGAACGAGATCTTCGGGACGGCGTCGCGCCTGCGGGTGACCCGCAGTTCGGCGGCCTCGATGTCGGCCTCGATCTGGGCGGCGATCGACTCGGCGTTCCGCGCTTTCCGGGCACCGTCGAGCCTGCGCCGGAGGCGGTGCTCGTCGCGCGACATGAGTTCGGGCAGGCGAGCGCGCAGGGCGCCGAGCGGGGAAGGTTGAGAAGCCATGACCGGCACCAGGATAGCCGTGCGTGACGATCCGGGCCTCCGAATATGCCGGAGGCGACATCACCAGGGCATTTCGTCCTCTGAATGCGGTGGTTCGCGATGCCAACTACAGCGTTCAGAGGACGAAATGCCGAGGTCAGGAGCGGGTGAGCGAGCCAGGGGTGAGGTCGGCCAGGGTCCGGTGCCCGGACAGGCCCATGGTCAGGTCGAGATCGGCGAGCAGGCTCCGCAGCACGTGCCGGACGCCCTCCTCCCCCGCGTGCGCCAGGCCGTAGACCCACGGGCGCCCCACCAGCACGGCCTTCGCCCCGAGCGCGAGCGCCTTGGCGATGTCGGCGCCGGTGCGGATGCCGGAGTCGAACAGGATCTCCAGCCGGTCGCCGACCGCGGCCACGATCTCCGGGAGCGCGTCGAGCGAGGCGATCGCGCCGTCGACCTGACGGCCGCCGTGGTTGGACACGACGATCCCGTCCATCCCGGCCTCGACGGCGCGGCGCGCGTCGTCGGGGTGCTGGATACCCTTGAGCACGATCGGCCCGTCCCAGTGCTCACGCAGGAACGGCAGCCGGTCCCAGGTGCTGTCGGTGCCGGTGATCATCGAGATCCACCGCAGGATCGCGGTGGGCGGGTCCTCTTCCGGCGTCTTCTCCAGCAGGCCGCGGAACACCGGGTCGCTGAGCGGGACACCGAGCCCGATGCCCTTGATGAACGGCAGGTACGCGTGGTCGAGGTCGTTCGGGCGCCACGCGAGCGTCCAGGTGTCGAGCGTGACCACGAGCGTCGTGAAACCCGCGGCCTTCGCCCGCGCCAGGATGCTCGCGCAGACCTCGTTGTCCGTCGGCCAGTACAGCTGGAACCAGCGCGGCCCCTCGCCACTGGCCTCGGCGACGTCCTCGATGCTCGTGGACGAAGCCGTCGACATGACGTACGGCAGGCCGACCGACGCCGCGGCCCGCGCGGCCGCCGGTTCCGCGCCCTCGTGCACGATCGACTGGACGCCGACCGGCGCCAGCAGCACCGGCGCCGGCACCGCCGTCCCCAGCACCGTCGCCGACAGATCGCGTTCGGTGGCGCCGGTGAGCATCCGGGGCACGAGACGCCAGCGGTCGAACGCCTCCCGGTTGGCCCGCGCGGTGGCGCCCGACCCGGCCGAGCCCGCGACGTACCAGAACGGCCCGGGCTCGAGGATCTCCCGCGCCGACTCCTCCAGCTTCGTGGCGTCGGTGGAGCACGGCGGGAAGGTCCCGCCGAGCCCCTGCAGGTAGATCTCGTTCTGGTAGCCGCCGAACCGTTCGGTCACCCAGGCCTCCTCGTCACGTCGCCCTGGCCGGCTCGTCGCGGCGGGTCGAGCCTCGGACGATACTCGCCGGTAGCAACCAGGTCAGTTTCTCGGAGCGGATGACCGCGACTGGACCGATCACGGCCAGCAGCAGGACGTAGCCCGCGACGAACGGCGCGACCCGCGGGTCCAGCCCGGCGGCCGTCGCCATCGCCGCGAGCACGAGCGAGAACTCGCCGCGGGTGAGCACGGTGAGCCCGATGTTCACCCCGGCCTGACGATCGAATCCGTTCACTCGTGCGGCCAGCGCGCCCGCGCCGAGGTTCAGCACGATCGTCAGCGCCACCGCGATCAGCACCGGCACGACCACCGAGCCGACCGCGTTCGGATCGATGCTGAGCCCGAAGATGAAGAAGAACAGCGCGCCGAACGCGTCCCGCAGCGGGAGCACCAGCTTGTGGATACGCGGCGCGACCTTCGAACCGCCGAGCATCATGCCGACCATGAACGCGCCGATGGCGTCGGACACACCGACCTCTTCGGCGACGGCGGCCCCCATCACCGCGACACCGACGAAGCAGACGGTGAGCAGCTCGTCGTCGGCCGAACCGAACAGCTTCGAGATCACCCGGCCACCCCAGCGGGCGAGCGCGGCCATCACGATCAGGAACGCGAACGCCTTCCCGAAGTCGGCGAGCGCCGAACCGAAGCTCCCGGCGCCGGACAGCACCGGCTGCAGCAACGCCAGGTACAGCGCGAGGAACAGGTCCTCGATCACGATGATGCCCATGATCAGCCGGGATTCGGGATTGTTCATCCGGCGCGATTCGAGCAGGAGTTTCGTGACGATCGCGGACGACGAGATACCGATGGCGCCGGCGATGACCAGCGCTTCCCTGGTCCCCCAGCCCAGCAGGAAGCCGAACGCGAGGCCGCCGCCGATGTTGAGGATCAGGTAGATCAGCCCGGACCAGACGAGTTTGCGCCCGCCCTTGGCCAGGTCGTCGAGGGAGAATTCGAGGCCGAGGTAGAACAGGAGGAAGACGAGACCGAGCCCGGCGAGCACACCGAGTTCGGCCGGATCGTCCACAAGGGACAGTCCGGGAGTGTTGGGGCCGAAGACGAAACCGGCCAGCATGAACAGGGGGATGGTCGGCAGCCCGATACGGGCGCCCGCTCTGGCGATGACACCGGCGGCGAGGAACGCCCCGCCGACGGCCAGCAGGGCATGACCGGAACTCATGGAGACCTCCGATAGTGGCTGATGCGGCTTGGGACCGGGTCAGCGCGGAGGTGCCCGTGCGGGCGCCTGGGGCACCGCACGGGTGATGACGACGGGTTCGCCCTGCTCAGGGGCGTGGCCGGCGTCGGGGAGGTCGACGGTCTCCGCTTCGGCGGGAGCGTCGGCGAGGGGAACGGCTTGCCCGCCGTGGAAGGCGGGCAGCGGATGGGTCGCGAAGACGGCGACGGGATCTTCCTTCGCGGTCCGCCCGTGCCCGTGGGGGACGGTCGGCGTGACGAAGGCGAAGACGAGCAAGATCAGCAGGAAGAAGACGGAACGGTGCCGCGTGGCGGGGGCACGGTTCGTCGTCATCTGCCCGCCACTTTACCAGTCCTTTATAGACAAATCGACGGCTCCCGCCACATGGGCAGCATCGGCGGCCCGCCCTCGACCGCGAAAGCCGGTCCGTGATCGCGGAAACCCAGCCGCCGGTACAGTTTCGCGCTCTCCGCGCTGCTCGCCTCCAGATACGCGGGCACCGCGCCGTACCGCTCGAGCCCGTGCTTCAGCAACCGCGCGCCGATCCCTCGCCGCTGCGCGTTCTTGCGGACGCCGATGAACTGCGCGTGGTGGTACTCGCCGCCGGGGGCGTGCTCCGTCATCAGCTCGAACACCATCATGAGCCTGCCGATTTCTTCCCCGGTGAGCCCGGCGAACGCTTCGTCGTCGATGTCCTCGTCGCCACCGGGCGCCCAAACCGCGACGGCGGACAGGTCGTCGGTGACGTCGACGTGGCCGCCCACGGCGAGCATCCCCTGCACGACCGCCCGGTGGAAGATCGGCAGCGCCACCGCGCGGCGCTCGTCACCGGGAAAGACCCACATACTCACCGGGTCTTCATGGAAGGCTTCGGACAGTACATCGACGACGGTGTCCATTTCGGACTCTTCAGCGGCGCGGATGATCATCGTCCCACCTCCAGCTTGACGGGTTCGTCCTCTTCGAGCGGGCCGCCGATGGCGGCGTACGTCTCGGGATCCTTTGCCCGCAACACTTCCGCGCGCAGGAAGCCGGCCAGTGCCGCGACGAGCACGAGACCGGGCAGCCCCCAGCGCAACAGGAACGTCCCGGCCGGGCCGAGCAGCAGATCGAAGTTGAGCAGGATCAGCGCGAGGACGGCCGACAACGCGAGCATCGCCGCCCCCGGCGCGATCCAGCGGCGCCAGGCGTTTTCGGCGTCACGGCGCCGTTTGAAGAAGCCGATCACCGAAAGCGAGACGGCGATCATGATCACCACGACACCGGTGGACGCCGTCGTGCCGAGCCAGGTGAACAGTTCGGTCACCGGATCACGGCCCGCGATCGCGAACAGCGACACGACCACCAGCGCGAGCGCGGTCTGCGTGAGCGAACCGGCGACCGGCGCACCGGTGCGTTTGCTGGTCTTGGCCAGCGAGCGCGGCAGCAACCCTTCCCTGCCCAGCGCGAAGAAGTACCGCGCGACGGCGTTGTGGAAGCTCAGCAGCGCCGCGCACTGGCCGGTCACGAACAGCGTGTACGCGACATCGGAGAACGTCTCGCCGAGGTGTTCGCCCGCCAGGTTGAACAGGAGGTCCGGACCCTGCGCGGACGCGGTGGTGACGATGACGTCCGGCCCGGTCCCCACGGCCAGCGCGAGCGATGAGACGACGTAGAGCACCGCGGTGAGCCCGATCGCCGCGTACGTCGCGCGCCCGACCGTGCGACTGGGTTCCCTGGTCTCCTCGCCGTAGGTCGCCGCGCCCTCGAAGCCGATGAACGCGGCGGCGGAGAACGCGAACACCGCGCCGACACCGGTGGTGAACAGGCTCGACGGCTCCAGCGGGACCCAGGAAACGCCGCCACCGGCGGGGTTCGCGAACAACGCGATGTCGACGATCGCGACGACGGCGACTTCGAGGCACAGCGCCACGCCGAGCACCTTGGCGTTGAGATCGACCCGCAGGACGCCGAGCGCGCCGATGATCAGCACCATCACCAGTGCGCACAGCCACCACGGCGGCGGGGATCCGGTGAGCGTGCCCAGCCAGGTCGACACCGACCAGCCGAACAAACCGTAGATGCTGATCTGGATGGCGTTGTAGGAGATCAGCGTGACGAACGCGATCCCGGCGCCGGTGGATTTGCCGACCCCGTTGGCTACGTAGGGGTAGAACGCGCCAGCGTTGGTGATGTAGCGGCTCATCGCGGCGTAGCCGACGGCGAACAGTCCCAGGATCGGGGCGAGCAGGAGGAACGAAAGCGGCACCCCGATGCTGCCGGTGACCGCGTAGTTGGTCGGGACCCCGCCCGCGATGGCGAACAGCGGACCCGCCGCGGCCACCACGAAGAACACGATCTGGGTGGCTCCGAGCCGTCGATGACCGAGACCGCGCCGCGGTCTTTGCGTACCCATGGACCCGTCCCCCGGACGTCGGTTTGGCGCTGACGGTTCTTGATCTTGCGAGAGCCATCCCACCCTAGGGCCGGCCACTTCGGCGAGGTACGTCCGTTCAGGCTAAAAACGGACCTCGGGTCGCAGTGGTCCGCGCGCTACCGCTACTTTGGCCGTCCCGCACTACAACGCCGGGGGGCGTGCCATTCATGCGTCGGCTGACCTTGGTCGATTCCCTGTTCTTTCTCGCCCACGACGAGTTCACCGGAAAACCCGCGCTGCGCGGCACGGGACTCGGCATCGGAATGGCCGGTTCCGCGCTCTGCGATCTCCTCCTCGCCGAGCGGATCACCGTGGAACGCAAACGAATCCGGCCGCTGTCGCGCCGCGGCCTCGCCCATCCGCCGCTGGATCGGGTGTTCTCGGAAATCCTCCGCGAACCCGAGCGGCACACCGTCCGGGAATGGGTCGGCCATCTCCGCCACGATCTCGGGGAAACGGTCGCGGAGAACCTGCTCGCCGCGGGAGTGATCGACCGCGAAACCGACCGGATGCTCCTGCGGAAGAATCATCGGTATCCGCCACGGGATCTGCTGATGTCGACGGCCGCGCGCAGCAAGGTACGGGCGGCCGTCCTCGGCACCGAACGGCCGGATCCGCATTCGGTCTGCCTGGCCCAGCTGGCCTGGACCATCGGTCTCGACGATTTCTGCGAACCGGAACTCGACCGCGCCGGCCTGCGGGCCTGGGCCGGGTCCACGCATCGGGAACTCCCGAGGGCGCTCGCGGAACTGATCTCGGGGGTGGACGCGGTGAGCGCCGCCGTCGTCTACACCGGCGACCGGCGATGACGCGTGATCGCCACTTACGAGGCCAGCAGGTCCTCCGCGGTCCGCGTGTTGATCACCCGGTCCGGCTCGATCCCCAGCTCGTTCGCCCGCGCGCAGCCGTAGACCAGCCAGTCCAGCTGTCCCGGCGCGTGCGCGTCGCTGTCGATCGCGAAGTCGCAACCCAGGTCCACGGCCAGGTTCAGCAGACGCGTCGGCGGGTCGCGGCGCTCGGGGCGCGAGTTGATCTCGACGGCGACCCCGTTGTCCCGGCACGCGGTGAACACCGCCTCCGCGTCGAACTCCGATTCGGGCCGCTTCCCGCGGCCGCCCATCACCAGGCGTCCGGTGCAGTGCCCCAGCACGCGGACGCGCGGATGCTGGACGGCGGCGATCATCCTCGGCGTCATCTCCTTCGCGGGCATCCGCAGCTTCGAGTGCACGCTCGCGACGACGAAGTCCAGCTGTTCCAGCAGTTCTTCCTCCTGGTCCAGCGTGCCGTCGAGATGGATGTCGACCTCGATACCGTGCAGGATCCGGAACGGCGCCATCGTCTCGTTCAGTTCCGCGACGACGTCCATCTGCCGCCGCAGCCGTTCGGGCGAAAGGCCGTTGGCGACGGTGAGCCGCGGTGAGTGATCCGTCAGCACCATCCATTCGTGGCCGAGCGCGCGGGCGGCCTCCGCCATCTCCTCGATCGGGCTTCCGCCGTCGGACCAGTCCGAATGGGTGTGGCAGTCGCCGCGCAACGCCGCCCGCATCGGACCGCCGTCGGGCAGCTTCGGCTCGCCGAGCTTCTCGAAGTACGCGGGACGGCGGCCGGCGAGGACGTCTTCGACGACGGCCGCGGTCGCCTTGCCGATATTCGGCAACGCGGTCAGCGTGCCCGCCTCGGCGCGTTTGCGCAGGTCGTCGGGCTTGACCTTGGCGATCACCGAAGCCGCCTGCCGGAACGCCCGCACCCGGTAGGTCGGCTCGCCCGCGCGCTCCAGCCGGAACGCGATCTCCCTCAACGCCTGCGCCGGTTCCATGGCTACCTGTCTACCCGGTCAGCGGCGAAGCGGCAGCTCATGAAGAGCTACGTCGCGCAGCTCGCCGTCGCGGATCTCGGCGGTCTGATAGGTGCAGAACGGCTGACGCCGCCGGTCGGTCGGCGAGCCGGGGTTGAGCAGGCGCAACCCCTTCGGCGTGACCGTGTCCCAGGGGATGTGGCTGTGCCCGAACACGAGGACGTCGGTGTCCGGGAACTGGTCATCGCAGCGGCGCTCGCGCCCCTGTTTGCCGCCGGTTTCGTGGATGACCGCCACGCGGACGCCGTCGAGGTCCGCCCGCGCGATTTCCGGGAGCCGCGCCCGCAGGTCCGCGCCGTCGTTGTTGCCGTAGACCCCGATGAGCCGCTTGCTCCGGGACTCGAGTTCGTCCAGCAGGGCGACCTCGACCCAGTCACCCGCGTGGATGACGACGTCCGCCGCCTCGACCTCGCGCCAGACCTGGGCCGGCAGCGCCTTCGCGCGCTGTGGCAGATGCGTGTCGGAGATGAGCAGCAGGCGCGTCATTCGTCGCCGATGCTCTCGAGGATCCGGCCGAGGAAATCTCCGATGTGGACGCGCAGCAGCCCGGCCGCGCCGTCGGCGTCCCCTTTCTTCGCCGCCGCCAGCACCGCCTTGTGCTCGGCCCATTCCCTGCGCCAGCTGGGATTCGCCGCCCAGCCGACCACGCTGATCAGCGCCGCGCGGTCCCTGAGGTCGTCCAGTATCGAGACCATCAGCGGGTTGCCGCAGCCGCTGTAGAGCGCGCGGTGGAAGCGGCGGTTGAGCAGGCTGAGCGCCGCCTGGTCCTTGTCCGAGATGGCCGCCGACGCCTCCTTCAACGCCTCCGCGGCGTCTTCGAGCAGATCCGGCGAGCGGCGCTCGACCGACCGGCGCACGGCCTCGGGCTCCAGCACCATGCGGACGTCGTAAACGGATTTCGCCAGCTCCGCGTCGACCACGCACACCGACGCGCCCTTGTACGGGCTGAAGGTCACCAGTCCCGTGTTCGACAGCACCTTGAGCGCCTCGCGGACCGGCGTCTTCGACACCCCGAGCCGGGCCGCGAGTTCGGCTTCGACCAGCGGCTGGCCGGGCTTCAGCTCCCTGGTGAGGATGCCGCGGCGGATCTCTTCGAGCACCACTTCGGTCCGTGAAGCGGGCAAGCTGAAGGTCGAAGGCATGGGACGATCATATATGAGATGCCATACTCAGGGTCATGAGGAACCCTGAGGAACTCCGAAGCCATCGCTGGTTCGGCGGCGGCGAACTACGCGGTTTCAGCCACCGGGCCCGGAGCAGGCAACTCGGCTACAACCCGGAGGAACACCTCGGGAAACCCGTTATCGCGATCCTCAACACCTGGAGCGACATCAACCCCTGCCACATGCATCTGCGCGAACGGGCGGAACAGGTCAAACGCGGGGTGTGGCAGGCAGGCGGATTCCCGCTGGAGTTCCCGGTCGCGACCCTGTCGGAGACCTTCCAGAAACCGACGCCCATGCTCTACCGCAACCTGCTTTCGCTGGAGACCGAAGAGATCCTGCGCTCCTACCCCGTCGACGGAGCGGTCCTCATGGGCGGCTGCGACAAGACGACACCGGCGTTGCTGATGGGCGCGACGAGCGCGGGACTGCCCGCGATCTTCGTCCCCGCCGGACCGATGTTGCGCGGGCATTGGCGGAACGAAGTGCTCGGCAGCGGCACCGACATGTGGAAGTACTGGGACGACAAGCGAGCCGGGCTGATCGGTGACGAGGAACTGTCCGAATTGGAGCGTGGACTGGCCCGTTCTCCCGGAACCTGTATGACGATGGGGACCGCGTCCACCATGATGTCGGTCGCCGAAGTGCTCGGGCTGACGTTGCCCGGTGCCGCGTCGATCCCCGCCGTCGACTCGGCGCACCACCGGATGGCCGCGGCGAGCGGCGCGCGCGTCGTCGAAATGGTGCGGGAGGACCTCACCATCACGAAGATCCTCGACGAACGCGCGTACGCCGACGCGATCACCACGGTACTGGCGCTCGGCGGCTCCACCAACGCCGTCATCCATCTGATCGCGATGGCCGGGCGGGCGCGGATCCCGTTGTCCGTCGACGATTTCGACGCGATCGCGCGCCGGGTCCCCGTGCTGGCGAACATCCGGCCGGGCGGCGACTGGCTGATGGAGGACTTCTACTACGCCGGCGGGCTTCCCGGTCTGCTCTCCCGGCTGACCGATCTGCTGCACACCGATCGGATCACCGTCACCGGCCGGACGCTCGGCGAAAACCTGAAAACGGCACGAGTGCACGATGACGATGTCATCCGTACGCGCGAAAACCCCGTCGCCGCCGAGGGAGGTGTCGCGGTGCTTCGCGGCAATCTGGCGCCGTCGGGCGCGGTGATCAAGCACATCGCCGCCGATCCCCGGCTGCTCGTCCACACCGGACCCGCGGTGGTCTTCGACGACCACAAGGACTTGAAGAACCGCATCGACGACCCGTCACTCGGCATCACCGAGGATTCGGTCCTCGTCCTGCGCGGATCCGGCCCGCTCGGCGGCCCCGGCATGCCCGAGTACGGGATGCTGCCGCTGCCGGACCACCTGCTGGCCAAGGGCGTCCGGGACATGGTCCGCGTTTCCGACGCCAGGATGAGCGGCACCAGTTACGGCGCGTGCGTACTGCACGTCGCGCCGGAATCCCACGTTGGCGGGCCGCTCGCGCTGGTCCGCGACGGCGATCGGATCACTTTGGACGTTCCTTCGCGGCGGCTGAGCCTCGACGTCGATGATGCGGAATTGCAACGTCGCCGTGCACGGTGGAATCCGCCCGCTCCGCGGTACGAACGGGGTTACGGCGCGTTGTACGCCGAACACATCACGCAAGCCGATGAAGGCTGTGACTTCGACTTTCTCGCCAGAGTGGGCGAAAATCCGGAACCTGACGCCCAGTGACCACCCGACGGAGTGACCCGCTCACCCAACCGGGCGAGTTGCACGACCACAAAACGCGCCCCGTATCTTGAACCTACGTCCGGAACGTGTGGAAGGCCCGGACGTTCGATCACGACGCCCGGCCTCGCCGGACCGTGGAGGGTGGAGAGTTGCCGCAGGAACCGCGCTGGCCCGAGTCCCACGCTGAACAGACGGACATTCTCCCGGTCGTCACGCCCGGGTTCGCGGAGTCTGCCACGCCGGAGGAGCCCGCGCCACCGAAGCGCCGTCGCAGCTACCGCAAGGCCGCCTTCATCGGCGGCGGCGTGTTCGGCCTGCTGGTCGTCGCGTACGCCCTCGACGTGCTGGTCTCCCAGGGCAGCGTCCCCCGCGGCGTCACCGTCGCCGGGGTCGACGTCGGCGGGATGGACCGCGCGGCGGCCGAGAAGGAGCTCCGCGGCGGGATCGAGCCGCGGCTGACCCGGCCGGTGAAGGTCGTCGCGGGCGACGCCGAGGAGTCGCTGGCGCCGAACAACGCCGGGCTGCGCCTCGACTGGCCCGCCACCCTCGACCAGGCGGGTGACCAGCCGCTGAACCCGTTCACCCGGATCGCGTCGTTCTTCTCGACCACCGAGGTGGGTGTCGTCACGCAGACCGACGACCCCAAGCTCACCTCCGCGCTGGAGAACCTGCGCGACAAGGTCGATCGTGACCCGATCGAGGGCACCGTGCGCTTCGAGGAGGCCAAGCCGGTCGCCGTCGAGCCGAAGGCCGGGCAGAAGCTCGACGTCGAAGCCGCCAAGAAGACCATCCTGGAGCGCTGGGCCAGTGGCGAGCCGCTGACGCTCGCCGTCACCCAGACCCCGGTCAAGGTCTCGGCGGAGGCCGTCCACGCCGCTCTCGAGCAGGTCGCGAAGCCCGCCGTGGCGTCGCCGATGGTCGTCAAGGGCGAGGGCAAGGACGCGATCGTCAAACCCGAGCAGATCGCGGCCGCGCTGACCTTCGAGCCCGTCGACAGCGGCGTACTGAACCCGAAGGTGGACAACAACAAGATCATCGAGGCCGCGGGCCCGCAGCTGAAGTCCACCGAGAAGGAGGGCAAGGACGCGCAGATCGTCTTCGAAGGCGGCAAGCCGACCGTGCAGCCCTCCGAGGACGCCAACGTCGTCGACTGGGAGCCGAGTCTCAAGCCGGTGCTCGACGTGCTCAAGCGCGCCGCGCCCCGCGAGCTGCCCGTGACCTACAAGAAGACCCCGGCCAAGGTGACCACCGAGCAGGCGAACCAGCTCGGCATCAAGGAGGTCGTCAGCGAGTTCAAGACCGGCGGGTTCGCGCCGGACTCGGGGACGAACATCCGGGTCGTGGCGCAGAAGGTCAACGGCGCCATCGTGAAGCCGGGCGAGACGTTCAGTCTCAACGGGTTCACCGGGCCGCGCGGTGCTGCGCAGGGTTACGTCGAGGCCGGTGTCATCAAGGACGGCGCGCCGGGCCGCGAGGTCGGCGGCGGGATCTCGCAGTTCGCGACCACGCTGTACAACGCCTCGTACTTCGCCGGCATGAAGGACACCGAGCACAAGGAACACAGCTACTACATCAGCCGCTACCCCGCCGCACGCGAGGCGACCGTGTTCCAGAACCACAACGGCGGCAGCGTGATCGACCTGAAGTTCACCAACGACACGGACACCGGTGTCGCGATCCAGACCATCTGGACGCCGTCGGACATCACGATCCGGATGTGGGGCACCAAGAAGTACACCGTCGAGTCGATCCCCGGCGGCCGCACCAACCCGTCCGAGCCGCCGACGAAGCCCGGCCCCGCCGAGAACTGCAAGCCCAGCAACGGCGCGCCCGGCTTCACCACGTCGGACACCCGGGTCATCAAGGACGCCGCGACCGGCCGCGAGATCCGTCGTCACACCAGGAACGTGCACTACAACCCGCAGCCGAAGATCACCTGCGGCACGGAGTAGCGGTCACGCGCTTCGCGGTTTCACCACCCGCGTCCGCGGCGGTACGCTGAGTGACTCACTCGATCGAGCGGGGGTGGTCACCTCGTGGCGTCCAAGGCGACCTTCCGGCAGGTCCTCGCGGTCGGCGAGGTGCGGGCGATCTGGTTCGCGGAACTCCAGTCGGTCCTCGGTGACCAGGTGGCCAGGGTCGCCCTGTCGGTGCTGGTGTTCGAGCGGACCGGTTCGGCCACCTGGCCCGCGCTGACCTACGCGCTCACGTACCTGCCCGACCTCGTCGGCGGACCGCTGCTCGGCGGGCTGGCCGATCGGTTCCCGCGCCGAGCGGTGATGGTCTGCTCCGACGGCGTCCGGGCGGCCTTGGTCGCGGTGCTCGCGATCCCCGGTATCCCGTTACCCGTGCTCGCCGTCGTGCTGGTGGTGGTCCAGCTGGCCAACGCGCCGTTCACCGCCGCGCAGGCCGCGGTCCTGCCGTCGGTGCTCAGCGGGGATTCCTACGTCCTCGGCCAGTCCCTCATGAAGATCACCAACCAGGTCGGCCAGCTCGCCGGATTCGCACTGGGCGGCGCGGTGATCGCCGCGATCGGACCGGGCCGCGGCCTGGCTCTGGACGCGGTGACGTTCGGCGTCTCGGCGATCGTCCTGCGGCTGGGTGTCCGCGCCCGGCCCGCTTCCGGCGCGAGCGGACCGGCGACGTCGACCCTGCGGCGGCTTTCGGCCGGTGCCAGGACGATCTGGCACGATCGGCGGCTGCGCGCGCTGGTCGGGCTGGCGTGGCTGGCGGGTTTCGTGATCGTGCCGGAAGGGCTCGCGGTGCCCTACGCCGCGGAGATCGGCGGCGGCGCGGCGACGGCGGGACTGCTGCTCGCGGCACATCCCGCGGGGATCGTGCTCGGGGTGTTCGCACTGGGCCGCCTGGTGCGGCCCGAAGTCCGGTTGCGCATGGTCGGCGGGCTGGCGCTCGGCGCGATCGTGCCGCTCGCGGCGTTCTGGTTCCGCCCCTCGCTCCCCTACGCCGCCGGACTGCTCGTGCTGTCCGGGATGTGCGCGGCCTACCAGGTCACCGCGAGCACCACGTTCATGCGGCTGGTACCCGACACCGAACGAGGCCAGGCGTTCGGCCTCGCCGGGTCGGGACTCATCGCCGTGCAGGGGATCGGGCTGATCGCCGGCGGCCTGCTCGTCGGCGTGCTCGGTTCACCCGCGACGACGGTCTCGGTCATCGCACTCGCCGGTCTCGTAGTGGCTGTTCCGGCCACCCGGGCTTGGCGCCACGTGGCCCCGCTTCACCCCCTTTGACCGGAACCGGGTATTCACCAGTTCTGCCCGCGCATGGAGCTCACCCCCTCCACTTCCCCGATCCGGTCACGCGTGGTGCACCCACGCCTACCCATACAGCGTAGTGACACCTAGTATCCAACCGATTACGTTCGTCTCCGTGGCGCTAACGAATTGGGCGCTGTGGCGGCTACCCAACCGCGGCTTGATCGGCTTCGTCCTCCTGGTGGACGTCGCGGCGATCGCCGGATCCGCCTGGTCACTTGTCCGGATCCCGTTCCCGCCGGGCGACGCACTCCCCTTCGCGATCCTGATCGTCAGCGCCGTGGCGTACACGGAGTTGTCGCGACCGGTCGAGCGGGTGCGGGAACGGTTCGCGGGCACGCCGCATATCTCGCTCGACAGCGTGTGGACCTTCGCGGCCGTACTGCTGGTGCACCCGGCGCTCGCCGCGCTGGTCATCGCCGTGTCGTTCTTCTACCGCTGGTTCCGCGGGCAGCCGAACCCGTTGTTCCGGCGGATGTTCTCCACGTCGGCGACCGTGCTCTCGGGGTTCGCGGCCGCCGCCTTCCTTTCCCGGTACGCGGCCCCGTTCGACCTGCTCCCCCGCGACGTCGCCTCGTTCGGGTCGATCGTCGCGGCAGGCGGGGTCTTCCTGCTGGTCAACACCGTGCTCATGACCATCGCGGTGTACTACGGCACGCCGCACGAGCGGCTGCGCGACGCGCTGGCGAAGCCGTTCGAATACGCGCTCGAAGCGGCGACGATCGCGCTCGGCGTCATCGTCGCGTGGGCTTTGCGGGACTGGCCGGTGGTACTGCTGCTCGTCGTCGGGATCACGCTGGTGCTGCACCGCGGCGTCCTGCTGCGGCAGCTGAAACGGCAGGCGCGCAGCGACGCCAAGACCGGGCTGCTCAACGCCAAGGCGTGGCGCGAGGCGGCGGCCGACGAACTCGACCGCGCGCGGCGCGCGGGCCGGCACACCAGCCTGCTGATGGTCGACGTCGACCGGTTCAAATTGATCAACGACCGGCACGGGCATCTGGTCGGCGACCGGTATCTGGCGGCGATCGCGGAAACGCTGCGCACCGAGGTGCGCGGCACGGATCTGGTCGGCCGGTTCGGCGGCGAGGAGTTCGTAGTCCTGCTGCCCGGCACACCCGCCGTCCACGCCCACGCGATCGCGGAACGGATCCGGTCGAGCGTGGCTTCGCGCGCCGGTGACCTGCCCGAGCACGTCACCGTGTCGATCGGTCTCGCCGACCGGCCGGGCGTGGCCGACCTCGACGCGGTGCTCGCCGTCGCGGACCGGGCGCTCTACGAGGCGAAGAACACCGGGCGGAACCGGACTTCTGGCTACCAGGTGACCGGCTGACCTCCCCTCGCGTTTCGTCCTCTGGATGCCAAGAGACCCCGCGCACGACCAGGGCCGAAGGCTCCCATCACCGCGTCAGACGCGACCAAGGGAGCCTTCACCCCGCTCACGAGCACGACACCTCTCAAGTGCCATGAAAGGGTCGTTCAGGACGAAAAACGTCAGGAACGACCCTTTCATGACATCCCGGGCGAGGGGCTACGGGAGGCCGGCGAGAGACTTCGCGAGGACCTCGTCGGACAGCGCGTGGTCGGAGATGTCGCCCGCCAGGTACGCGCCGTACGCCGGGAGGTCGAGGTGAGCGTGCCCGCACAGCGCGGTCAGAATCACCTTCTCCTCCCCGGTTTCCTTGCACCGCAAAGCTTCCTGGATGCACGCGGCGAGCGCGTGGGTCGGCTCGGGCGCGGGGATGATGCCCTCCGCGCGGGCGAACCGCACGCCTGCCGCGAAGCAGTCCTCCTGCCCGATGGCGACCGCGTCGATCAGCCCGAGTTCGTAGATATGCGAGATCAGCGGCGACATCCCGTGGTAGCGCAGCCCGCCGGCGTGGATCGGGTCGGGGATGAAGTCGTGACCGAGCGTGTGCATCTTCAGCAACGGCGTCAACCCGGCGGTGTCCCCGAAGTCGTACGCGTACTTCCCGCGGGTGAGCGTCGGGCAGGCGGCCGGTTCGACCGCGCGGATCACCGGGTCCATCCGGCCGGCGAGTTTCTCCCGCAGGAACGGGAAGGCCAGCCCGCCGAAGTTGGAGCCGCCGCCGGTGCAGCCGACTAGGACGTCCGGGGTGTCGCCTGCCAGTTCGAACTGCTTGAGCGCCTCTTCGCCGATGATCGTCTGGTGCAGCAGCACGTGGTTGAGCACGCTGCCGAGCGCGTAACGCGTGTTCTCCGCCTGCGCCGCCTGCTCGACCGCCTCGCTGATCGCGATGCCGAGGCTGCCAGTCGAGTCCGGGTCCGCGGCCAGGATCGCGCGGCCGGATTCGGTCAGCTCGGACGGGCTCGGATGCACCGTCGCGCCGAAGGTCTCCATCATCAGCTTGCGATACGGCTTCTGGTCGAACGAGGCGCGGACCTGCCACACCTCGCACTCGAGCCCGAAAGTGGCGCACGCGAACGCGAGCGCGCTCCCCCACTGTCCCGCTCCGGTTTCCGTGGTCAGCCTGGTGACCCCCTCCGCCGCGTTGTAGAACGCCTGCGGGACGGCGGTGTTGGGTTTGTGCGAGCCGACCGGGCTGACACCCTCGTACTTGTAGTAGATGCGGGCGGGAGTGCCGAGCGCCTTCTCGAGCCGCCTCGCGCGGAACAGCGGTGACGGCCGCCAGAGCCGATAGACGTCGAGGACCTCTTCCGGGATGTCGATGTACCGTTCGGTGCTGACCTCCTGGGCGATGAGCGCCTGCGGGAACAGGGGCGCGAGATCGTCCGGGCCGACCGGTTCACGGGTGCCAGGGTGCAGGGGCGGCGGTGGTGGCTCCGGCAGATCCGGGACGACGTTGTACCACCTGGCCGGCATGTCGGCTTCGTCGAGGATGTATTTCGTCCGCTCCGCCATTGAGCCTCCTCTGTCCGTCCCTTCAACCTAAAGGGACGGACGGCGTCGCACCAGGCGTCACTACTACGGTGGGGGCATGGGGAATTTCGTACTGCTCGACGCACCGTCCAATCTCGGACTGCGCCCGCCCGCCGAAGGTGTGGTCCCCGGCTGCTACAAGGCACCTGGCGCGCTGCGCGACCACGGCCTGCTCACCCGTTTGAGCGCAAGGGACGGCGGTGTCGTCACCCCGCCGCGGTATCTGCCCGCTTGGTCGCCCGGCGGCGGTGTGCGCAACGCCGCCGGGATCGCGACCTACACGGCGGCCCTCGCCGGACGGCTGGCGAAGATCCGCGCGGACGGCGGCTTCCCGGTGGTGCTCGGCGGCGACTGTTCGATCGCGCTCGCCGCCATGCTGACTCTGCGTCGCGAAGGCCGCTTCGGCATCGTCTACTTCGACGGGCACGACGACTTCCGGCATCTCGGCAATTCCGATCACGTCGCCAACGTGGGCGGTGAGGCCCTCGCCGTCGTCACCGGGCGCGGCCAGCCGGAGCTGGCCGATGTGGACGGTCTGGGTCCTTACGTCCGCGACGAAGACGTCCTCGTGCTCGGCGTTCGGGCGGAGGAGTCCGCCGAGGCGCGAGAAGCCGGGCTTCGCGTCGTGACGAGCCAGGAGATCATGGCGTCCGGCACCGACGGCGCGCTCGCCGCCGCCCGCGAGATCTTCGCGCCGCTGGACGGTTTCTGGATCCACGTCGACATCGACACGCTCGATCCGGAGTTCGTGTCCGCTGTGGACAGTCCCGATCCCGGCGGGCTCAGCCCGGACAAGCTCGTCGAGCTGCTCCGTGGCCTGCTCGCGATCCCCGGCGCCGCCGGGCTGGAGCTGACCATCTTCGATCCGGACCTCGACCCCGACGGCACACAGGCCGCCGTCGTGGCGGACTGCCTCGTACGCGCACTGGAAGGAACCCGATGACCAAGGTGACCGTCGCCGACGGCTCGTTCGACGCCCCGCTGTGGCTGCCCGAATCCGGCTCCGGCCCGGGTCTCGTGCTGATCCAGGAGATCTTCGGCCTGGACGACTACCTCAAGTCGGTCGCCGCCGACCTGGCCGCCCTCGGCTACGTCGTCGCCGTGCCCGAGCTGTTCTGGCGGATCTCCCCCGGCTGGTCGGCCACGCACGATGAAGCCGGGGTCTCGGCCTCGATGGCCGTCGCCGGCCAACTCGACCCGGCACGCGCCGTCGGTGACGTGCTCGCGACCCTCGCGACGCTGCGCGAGCTGCCCGATACCGATGGCCGCGCGGGCGTCTTCGGCTTCTGCCTCGGCGGCTCGATGGCCTTCGCGGCCGCTGCCGAGGGCGACCCGGACGTCGCGGTTTCTTACTACGGCTCGCGCGTTCCGGAGCAACTTCCGTTGCTGGACGAGATCACCTGCCCGATCCAGTTCCAGTTCGGCGGCGCGGATCCCTACATTCCCGTCGAGGGCGTGCGGAAGCTGGCCGAGGCGGTGGCGTCCCACGACGGAGCGGAGATCCACGTCCACGAGGGCGCGGGGCACGCGTTCCACAACCATGTGGCGCCGATGTTCCACCAGCCGGAGCCCGCCGCGGCCGCTTGGGCGCTGACGCTGGAGTTCCTCGGGCGGACCTTTCCCGCCTGACCTGAGAGATGTCGCGGTGACGTCGTGACCGGGCCGGTGAGGCGGGACTGTGTGGATTTTTGGTCATCCAACGCCCCAAAATCCACACAGTCGCCCGGCCTGAGTGGATCAGCAGCGGCAAAGACCACCGTCGCGGACCGCGATACCGCAGCCGTCGCAATCGTCGATCCCCGCCACCGCCGACCGCCCTTCTCGCCTGTCGTTCGTATGTCGTGAGTCGCGCCGACACGGAAACCCGCACCACAGAGGGTCGGCTGCTTTCGGCGCCCGCCGGAATATGTCGGTGCCTCCCGGTAGTTTCCCCACCATGGCCACATTGGTGAGTTTTCACGCCCACCCCGACGACGAGTGCATCGTCGCGGGTGGCGTCATGCGCAAAGCCTTCGAGGAAGGTCATCGTGTCGTGCTCGTCGTCGCGACCAGGGGGGAGGTCGGCGAGGTGCCGGACGGTTTCCTCGACGACGGAGAGGAGTTGTGGCAGCGCCGCGTGCAGGAGACGCACGCTTCCGCCGAGGTCCTGGGGGCCAAGCGGGTGGAGTTCCTGGGGTACACCGATTCCGGCATGATGGGCGAGCCGCGCAACGACGTGCCCGGCACGTTCTGGCAGGCCGACGTCGAGGAGGCCGCGCAGCGCCTGGCCGCGATCCTGCGCGAGGAGCAGGCCGACATCCTGACCGTCTACGACGACAACGGCGGCTACGGGCATCCGGATCACATCCAGGTACATCGCGTCGGGATGCGCGCGGCCGAGCTGGCAGGCACGCCGCGGGTCTACGAGGCGACCAGCAACAGCGACGAGATGCGCCGCGGCATGGAGGAGGCGGTGCGGACAGGGCAGATGAAGGCGGAGGATCTCCCCGACTTCGAAGACGGTTCCGAGTTCGGCAAGCCGGAAGCGGTACTGACGGCGAGGGTCGACGTCACCGCGTATCTGCCGTACAAGCGTGCCGCGATGCGCGCGCACGCCAGCCAGATCAGTGAGGATTCGTTCTTCCTCGCGATGCCCGACGAGGCTTTCGCGCAGGCGTTCGGCGTCGAGTGGTTCATCCGTGCCGGACAGGGGCCGGGTATCACCGAGACCGACCTGATGGCGGGTCTCTGACCGAGCCGGGCTGGGCCGAAACGGCGATCTCGCGTGATCAGGCGGCGAACTCGCGTGATCAGAGACGTATCTCGTGAGTTCCGTGTCTGATCACGCGAGTTACGCCTTCGGCCCCGGTCACGGAATTCGGCGGCGGCCGCGACGTCAGGCCGTGGCGGCGGTGACGTCGAGCTCGACGAGCTGCCCCGGATACCCGAGCTGCGCGACGCCGAGCAGGGTGCTCGCGGTGGTGAATGCCTCCCCGATCTCCGACTCGACGAACCGGTCCCACACCGCCGAAAGCACGTCGGCGTCCGGCGTGACCACGTAGATCACCGTGCGCACCACGTCGGCGGGGGTCGCCTTGGCGAAGGCGAGCGCGGCGGCGGTGTTCGCGACGACCTGGTCGACCTGGGCGAGCACGTCGCCCTCGACGACCTTGCCGTCTTCGGCGAGCGGGCACTGTCCGGCGAGGTGGATGTCCCGCCGTCCTTCGACGATGGTCACGTGGTGGTAGGTGGGCGTGGGGTGCAGACCGGGCGGATGGTGGCGTTGAATGGTCACGAGCCGCATCCTCACCGAGGCGGTCGCGACGGGACAACCGGATTTCACGGGAGAGCCATGCGCAGGACGATCGACTGGACCGGTGACGCGGTCACGATCATCGACCAGACCGTCCTTCCCGCCGAGTATCGCGTGGTCGAACTGCGAACGGTCGGCGAACTCGTCGACGCAGTCCAGCGGCTGGCGGTGCGCGGGGCACCGGCGCTCGGCGCGGCGGGGGCGCTCGGCGTCGTGCTCGCGGCTCGCGCGGGAGGCGACGTGGAGGCCGAGGCGCACCGCGTCGCCCGGGCCCGGCCGACGGCGGTCAACCTGAGCTGGGGCGTTTCCCGCGCCCTCGCGAAGCTGCCGGAGGGGCCGGAGGCCGTCCTCGCCGAAGCGCTGGCGATCCTCGACGAGGACGAGCGGATCAACCACGAAGCATCCCGGCTGGCGGCCGGAGTGGTGCTCGAACACTGTGGGCGGCGGCCGTTGCGGCTGCTCAGTCACTGCAACGCAGGCCACCTCGCCACGGTCGCCTGGGGCAGCGCGCTCGGCGTCGTCTGGCATCTTCAGGCCCGCGGCCTGGTCGAATCCGTGCTGGTAGACGAGACAAGGCCGCTGCTGCAGGGCGCGCGCCTGACCGCGTGGGAACTGGCCGAAGCCGGTGTCCCGTACCGGATCCAGCCCGACGGCGCGGCCGCCGCCGCGATGGGCCGCGGCCTCGTCGACTGCGTGCTCGTCGGCGCCGACCGGATCGCCGCCAACGGCGACGTCGCCAACAAGATCGGCACCTACGGCCTGGCGATCGCGGCGAAGCACCACGGAGTCCCGTTCGTGGTCGTCGCCCCTTCGTCCACTGTGGACACCGCTATGCCGGACGGCGCCGGGATCGTGATCGAGGAGCGCGATCCCGGCGAAGTCCTGAGTTTCGGTGGCACGAAGGTCGCCCCCGAAGGCGCGGAGGTGTTCAACCCGGCCTTCGACGTGACGCCGTTCGAGCTGGTCACCGCGGTCGTCACCGAGCAGGGGGTGCTGCGCCCGTGATCAGCTTGGTGAACAGAGCGGCCATTTCCGCGTCGTCGTAGCTCAGCGGGAGCGTGTCGAAGTAGTAGCGGAGAACACCGGAGCCGGTGCCCACGACGATGCCGAAGTCGATCGTCCGCCCTTTCGCCCGCACGGTCCCGCGATACTCCCGGAACTCCCCAGCCTCCTGATCGGGCGCCAGCCGGACGTCGGCCATCGCGCCCGAAAGCCTGCCGAGGTAAGCGAGATGGCACCCCGGGTCCGTCACCGGTGCGGTCAGGCCCGGCCCGGTGAAAGCCGGTCCCGGCCGAGGACAGTCGTCACCGACACCGGCGAACAGTTCGCGAAGGCCGTCGTTCTCCAGTGGGCGGAACCATTCCGTCCGATCGTGGTAGCGACGGCCTTGGGTGACCTCGCCGTCCTTGAGCACCACGCGGTAGACGGCCGGGTACCGCACCATGCGGCCGTGGATCACCGCTTCGTTGGCCGCCTCGTAGAAGACGGCGTCGCCGTTCACCACGATCTTCACGGGGGTGAACCGGAACGTCGGGAACGCTTCCAGCAGGGTGCGCAGGCTGTTCTCGATATTCGCCCTGCCTTGGACCGGCGGGGCGCTGCCCGATTCCGCGAGCGTCCCGTCCACGGCGAAAATGGTGCCGTACAACCGAACGCGGGCTTCCCGCTCCTCCGGGGTGTCCGAGCGCATCGCCCCGAATTCGGTCTGTTTGGTGATGAAGGCGCAAGCGGACGGCGATACCACGCCTTCGATCAGGTCTCCGAGCTGCTTCGGCATCGAGCAGCCCTCGGTCGTCTCAGCCACCGCCGTCCCGCTTCCCATCACCGTCGCCCCGAGCAGAACCGCCGCTATACCAAGGAATCTCTTGATTTTTCGCACCTGGCCACCTTGGCAAGAGCGACCACGTGAAGTCGATTACCCGGCAGGTAATGCTAGAAGGATTCGAGACAGGACGGCTCGCGCTCGGTGGCGAAGGCGGCCGTCGCCCGGGAAACCGCGCCGTCGGTCCGCTCCTTGATCCGGCCCGCGGCGGCCAGCGTGCTGGGCCTGGTGCCGCCGAGGAAGATCGCGCCGAGGTCGTCCACGGCCAGCTCCAGGTCCGGCGCGTTCTCCACGCGCGTCACCTCGGCGTTCCCACCGGCATCGGTGACGAGCCGCCAGTTCCCGGTGTTCCAGGGACAGAAGGCGTCGCGGACGCCGAACACCAGATCCACCGGAGCGCCATAGCGCCGGGTGACGAGGCCACGGTCGACGTCGACGAGCCGCAGCCACAAGGAGTCGCCGGCGGACCGGGTCATGGCGCGGGGATTGGCGAGCAGATGGACGAGCGGCTCGTCGAGGGCGGTGAAGGCCTCCACCGTGACGACCAGGTCGTAGTCGAGCAGGAAGCGATACAGCGTCGCGTACGCCTCCGGCGTGGTCGCGACCATTTCCTGCACGGTCAGGATCCCTCGCGGGCCTTCCTCGTTCCAGTCGTTCTTCAGCCGGTAGATCACGTAACCGTCCGGGAGGACGGCGAACTTCAGCGCGGTCGCGCCGTGACGCCGGTACTCCGGGTCGTCGAGAACGAATTCCCAGGCCGACTCGGGCCTGTCGAGCGCGCCGGCCCGTTGTGGCGCTTCCTTTTCGTAAATCGCCTTGATCAGCGGGATCGCCTGTTTCCGGGCGACTTCCCGCACTCGTTCCGCTTCGAGTTCGACGCCGGGCCGGAACGCGGACTTGGCACGCACCTTCGCGCGGTGGAACTGCGCCGCGAGGCCATAACCGAAACGGGGGTAGATGACCGCTTCGGACGCCCACAACGCGGCGATCGGTTCACCGCCGTCCTCGTGCAGGCCGTGCAACTGCGCCCGCATGACCCGGGTGAGCACGCCCCTCCTGCGGTGCCCCGGCGCGACGGCGACCGACGTCACCGCGGCGAGCGGCGTCTGCCCCGCGCCGGGAACGGTGATCTTGCGGGTGAGCAGTTCCCCTGCCCCGATGAGGTCGTCGCCGTCGAAGACACCGTGTGTGCGGTCCGGCTCGAACACCAGCCTTTCGCGGTGTTTCAGGCCTTCCGTCGGGTCGGTCAGGAAGGCGCTCGCGAGCAGTTCGGCGAACGCGGGCAGGTCGTCGGTGGTCAAGGTGCGGAGGGTCAAGCCGTCATCGCTCACCCTGCCGTCCTACGCCTCTTCACCGGCGACCGCCACGCAATAAGGAGCGGTCATCAGGGCCGCGGTCCGATCACCTCACCCTTTTCCGTCACCTCGATGGCCATCGCGGGACACGAATCCGCCGCGTCGAGCACCGTCTCGTCCGGCTCCACCTCATCCGTGACCACCGTCGCCGTGGCACCTTCGAGTGTGAAGACCTCCGGCTTCAGCGCGGCACACATCCCCGAGCCGATGCACGTATCGCCATCGACGTCGACTTTCCAGCTCATGCTCACCATCCGATCGGCATGGAGCGGGGCCCCCGCACCAGCATCTGCGTCTTCCACACGATATCGCCGTCGAGGCGCAGCCCGGGGAGATCTCGCAACAACGCCCGCAGGGCCTCCTGCAGTTCCAGCCTGGCCAGCGGGGCGCCGAGACAATGGTGCACGCCGTGCCCGAAACCGAGGTGGGGATTGGACTCCCTGCCGAATTCGAGGGTTTCCGCCGCCGTGAACTGGAGCGCGTCCCGGTTCGCGGCACCGATCGCGACCATCACGGGCTCGCCTTCCTTCACGAGCACGTCACCTACCTGGATGTCTTCGGTGGCGTAGCGCGCGAACCCGGCTCCGGCACCCAGGGGGATGAACCGCAGCAGTTCCTCGACCGCGGCCGGGATCAGGTCCAGGTCCGCGCGGAGGCGGGCGAGCTGGTCCGGCTGTTCGAGCAGGGCGTAGACGAAGTTGGGGATCTGGCTGGCGGTGGTCTCGTGCCCGGCGATCAGGATGCCGATGCACATGTCGACCAGTTCCAGCTCGCTGAGCCGGTCGCGGACGTCGCGCGCCTCGATCAGCGCGGTCATCAGGTCGTCCTGGGGCTCGGCGCGATGCTGCTCGACGAGCACGTGCATGTACGCCCGCAGCTCGTCCTGGTTGGCCATCATCTCTTCGGTGGTCAGCGGACTGGTCGACAACGCGGCATCGCTCCACACACGGAACTTCGGCCGGTCCTCGACCGGGACCCCGAGCAGCTCGCAGATCACCGCGACCGGGATCGGCAGCGCGTAGTCCTCGACCAGGTCGGCGGGCTGCCCCTTGGCCTTCATGTCCTCGATCAGCCCTGCCGCCAGATCGGCGACGCGCGGCCGCAGCAGTTCGACGCGGCGCATGGTGAACGCCTTCGCGACCAGCGTGCGCAGCCGGGTGTGATCCGGCGGGTCCATGCTCAGGATGCCGCCGGGCCGCCTGCCCGGCGCCATCCGCGGCTCGTCCCGTTCCGTCGCCATCGCACGGGAGAAGCGCCGGTCGCCCAGCACGAACCGCGCGTCGGCGTACCGGGTGGCGAGCCACGCCGGCTCACCGTGCGGAAGACGCACCCGGAGCATGCCCTTGGCGGCGCGGGCCGCCGCGTACGCCTCGTTGAGTTCGAGGCCGGCGTCTTCGTTGAAGGGATAGGCGACGAATTCGGTGTCTGTGGTGGTCATTTGTCCGGAAACCCCCCGGCTCGGCGGTTTGTAAGCAACTGCTTACAACGCTAACCATGATCACGGTGAGCGTCAATGCGCCTACCGTGCGACGTCCGGCTAGCCTTTGGCGATGACGGAAGAACCGCAGGTCCGCAGGCGCGACGCGGCCGCGACCAGGGCGGCCCTGCTCGACGCGGCGGCGGCTCTCTTCGCCGAGCGCGGTTTCGACCGGACGACCGTGCGCGACATCGCGAAACTCGCCGGAGCCAACCAGGCCCTGCTGTTCCGCTACTTCGGTTCGAAGGACGCGCTGTTCGAGGAGGTCCTGGCGCGCGGCGGACGCGAGCAGATCGCCACCACCCCGCCGGACGAACTGCTCGGCACGGCGTTGCGCAGCATGCTGGAGGCCGACACCGGCCGCGACCGCACCCTCGACGCGTACCTGCGCTCGACGGGGCACGACAGCGCCGCGGCCGCGGTCCGGCGGCAGCTCGGCGAGGAGTACGCGAAGGTGCTCGCCACGCTGACCGACGCCGAAGACGCGGAACTGCGGGCGGACCTGATCCTCGCCTGGCTGCTCGGGATCGGCCTGGTCCGCGACATCACCGGCAAGGAACCGCTGGCCAGCGCGGATCCCGACGACGTCTGCCGTCTGGTGCTCGGCGCGGCGCGGACGCTGTTGGAGCGCAGCGGGTAATTCCGTCGCCGTCCCCGGCGCGCTGCTCTACGGTCGTGCCGTGATCCCGTTCCCGCCCGCCGGCACCGAAGCCGAGTTCGACGCGCTGACCAGGCAGGACCTTATTCCGGCGGTGACCTCGCTGGGCTTCGGCGAAGTCGTCCCGTTCACCGAGGGCTCGCTCCCGGTGTACGCCGTCGGCGAAGATCTGGTGCTCAAGCTGTTCCCGCCGGTGCATCGCGACGAGCTTCCCACTGAGCGGACGATGCTCGAAGTCCTGCACGGGAAACTGCCGATCCCGACCCCCGCCGTGCACGACGTCGGCGAACGGGACGGCTGGGGCTACGTGCTCATGGAGCGCCTGCGTGGCGAAACGCTGAAGGACGCCTGGCCGAAACTGTCCACAGAGGACAAGCAGCGGCTCGCTCCCGAACTCGGCGAGGCGCTGGCCGCCCTGCATTCACTGCACGACCCGCGGCTCGACGTCCTCGGTCCGCCGGACTGGGCCACGTTCGTCGTCCAGCAGTGTGCGAACGTCGTCGAGCATCACCGGCGGACCGGGCTCGGCGAAAGCTGGATCACGCAGATCCCGGCCTTCCTCGGCTCCGTCGACCTGGGCAGCCCGCCCGTCGTCCCGCTGCACACCGAATTCATGCGCGACCATCTCATGGTCGTCCATGACGGCGAACGCCCGAGGCTGACCGGGCTCTTCGATTTCGAACCGGCGATGCGGGGCGCGGCCGAGTACGACTTCGTCGCCGTCGGCCTGTTCGTTTCGGGCGGCGACAAGGATTTCCTGCGCCGGTTGCTGGCCGGATACGGCGTCGAGCCGGACGAGGAATTCTCCCGGCGTTGCCTGGCCTACGCGCTTTTGCACGTCTACAGCAACTTCACCTGGTACCTCAGTGTCCTTCCGGCGCCGGAGGAGCCGACGCTGGAGAGCCTCAGCCGGGCTTGGTGGTAGCCCAGGTCACCGGCACGGCTTCCGGGCCGCGGATCGAGAGCGGCGGACGCCAGACGATGTCCGAAGCGGGAACCGCGAGATCCAGTCCCGGCAGTCCGTCGAGCAGGGTCCGGAACGCGATGTCCCCTTCCAGCCGGGCGAGTGCCGCGCCGAGACAGAAGTGGAGGCCGTGCCCGAAGCCGAGCTGCGGCGCGTTCCGGCGCCGGATGTCGAACCGCGACGCCCCAGGGAAGGCGGCTTCGTCGCGGTTCGCGGCGCCGGTATGCGCCAGCACCGCCTCACCGCGCCGGACCAGGCCCGCGCTCAGCTCGACGTCCTCCAGCGCGACCCGGAGCAGCGACGCGTCGGCGGGGCCGTCGAACCGCATGATCTCTTCGACGGCCCCTTCGGTCAGGCTCGGATCCGAGCGCAGCGCGGCGAGCTGATCCGGGTTGCCCGCCAGCAGCACGATCCCGGTCGCGATGAGGCTGACCGTGGTCTCGTGCCCGGCGAGCAGGAGCTGGGTGGCCAGATCGATCAACTCGGCCTCGGTGAGCCGATCGCCGTCCTCGTCGCGGGCGTGCACGAGGACGCTCAGCAGGTCCTCCCCCGGCGTCGCCCGCTTGACTGCGACGAGCGCCGCCATGTCGTCCGCCCCGTCACGCCGGGCCTGCGCCACCTCCGCCGGGGTGTGCGCCATGGGCGTGACGATCACGCGTGACCATTGGCGAAACCGTTCCCTGCCTTCGTAAGGGACGCCGAGGATTTCGCACATGACCGCGGTGGGCAGTGGAAAGGCGAACATCTCCACCAGATCCACCGGCGGACCGTGGTCGGCCATCGCCCGCAGCAGCGTGTCGGCGATCTCCTGGATCCGCGGCCGCAGCCCGGCGATCCGGCGGACGGTGAAGGCCTGCGCCGTCAGCTTCCGCAGGCGCGTGTGGTCCGGCGGGTCCATGTTCAGGATGCTGTGCTCGCCGGTGGAGAAGTCGCCGGGTTCGATGAGGCACGGCGCGCCCGGCGCGAGCAGGTTCCGGGAGAACCGCGTGTCCGAGAAGATCAGGCGGACGTCTTCGTACCGGGTCACCAGCCAGCCTTCGCAGCCGCTGGGGAAGACGACCCTGGACATCGGCGGATGGTCGGCGTAGATCGCGCCCATCGGGGTCGCGGGGTCGTCCTTCGCCGCGGGATAGGTGGCTGTCATGGAGCATGATGATGAGCGGCGGGCGGCGCGGCAGGAAGGATCCGGCCGGTCACCCGCCCGAAGAGCCGAAGATCCTTATCACCGGGTGATAATCCCGCGCAGGAACTCCAGGTAGCCCGGCCGTTCCGTCGCGGGCAGCAGCGTTCCGCCACTCGCCCGCTGGGCCTGGATCAACCCGATGAAAGCCGTGTACGCCAGCAAGCCGCGATGCCGGGCCTCGGTTTCCGGGCGGCCCATTTCCCGGAAGCACCGGACGATGAAGTCGACGCGTCGCGCGGTGACCTCGGCGAGGAGCGGGCCGATCACCGGGTCGCCGGCGTGGGCGAGCAGCGCCAGCTCGGCCCGCTCGTCGTCCTTGGCCCCGAAGACGAGCGCGAAGAGCTCACGCAGCCTTCGCTCCGGATCCGAGATGCCGTCCAGCAGGGTGATCAACGCCTCGGTGTCCCGTTCGGCCCACCGGCGCACGGCGGCTTCGACCAGGGCGCCCCGATTCGCGAAATGCCAGTAGAAGCTGCCTTTCGTCGTCCCGAGCTTCGCCGCGATGGGCTCGACGGCGATCGCGGCGACCCCGCCCTCGCACAACGCTTCGAGCGCCGCGTCCGCCCAATCCTCACGCGCGAGCTTCCGTTTCACGCCCCGTACGCTACCGTATGGAAAACCATACGGCACCGTACGGAGGCGGACATGCCCTTCGGATCACCCGCGAACTGGGGCGCGACCCCGGAAGAACGCCGCCGCGCGCAGCCGGCGGACACCCTGCTCGACGGCCCTGTCGCCCGCTTCGACCGCGCGGTCACCGTGCACGCGCCCGCCGCGCTCGCCTACCGCTGGCTCTGCCAGATCTCGGTCGCGCCCTACAGCTACGACCTGCTCGACAACCTGGGCCGCCGCAGCCCGGCCACCCTCACCCCCGGCGCCGACGAACTCGCTCCCGGCGACACGCTGAT
Source organism: Amycolatopsis sp. NPDC057786 (assembly GCF_042797905.1). Classification (NCBI taxonomy): domain Bacteria; kingdom Bacillati; phylum Actinomycetota; class Actinomycetes; order Pseudonocardiales; family Pseudonocardiaceae; genus Amycolatopsis; species Amycolatopsis sp. NPDC057786. Next base: position 450 of record NZ_JBHVKW010000063.1, on the reverse strand, counting down.
CGTGTTCGAGCTGACCGAGGTCGACCACGGGCACAGCCTCACCGGGCGGACATTCGCCAAGTCGGAGAACCTGTTCGGCCCGGTGGCCGCCACTTACTCGGTCGAACCGATCGACGAGCGGTCGTGCCGCATGCTGTGCCGCATCGTCGTGACGTCGAAGGGATTCCGTGGTCGTGTCAAGGAGTTCCTGCTCGGCTGGGGTGACCTGGTCATGATGCGGAAACAGCTGCTGACGTTGAAGAAGTACGCCGAACGGGACGCGCGCCTCGGTCACGTCTCGTGAGTGGCGAGGAGGTCGGCCGGGTGCCGAAGGTGGTGTCGCGAAAGCCACTTTCGGGACACCAAACGTCGCGAAAGTGGCTTTCGCGACATGCTCGCCGGTCCCTGGGCCGGTCGCCGACTCCGGGCCTCCGCCGACGTTGCGAAAGCCACTTTCGCAACGTTGAAGGT